>JAYVNT010000289.1:0-14801 GCA_043758285.1 Flavobacterium sp. | reverse complement strand
AAGCAACCCACTTTTCCAAACACTTTTGGGTATTGCAATGCGGCATAAAAGGAAACCAATCCACCAAGTGAACTTCCCATAATTGCGGTGTTTCTCGCGTTGGTTTTGGTTCTGTAGGTAGCATCAATTTTGGGTTTGAGCGTATGAACTATAAAATCTAAATAATCATCGGCTTTGCCGCCACCATATTTAGCATTTTTGAAAGGTGTTAATTCTTCCATTCGCTTATCGCCACCATTGGCAATCCCAACAATAATAATTTGAGCGTTGATACTATCCAGCGTTTCGTCAACATTCCATTCGCCAGCATACGATGTTGCTGCATCAAACAAATTTTGTGCATCGTGCATGTAAATCACTGGATATTTTTTGGAGTATGCGGTGTAATTCTTTGGCAAATACACCCAAATCTTTTTAGTGGTTTTCAGTTGTGGCGCTTCAATAAAGAAAGTGGAAACTTGTCTGCTTGCAGTACTTTGCTGAGCATTTGCAATAGATAGCGAAAATAAAAAGAGTAACGAAAGAAAGTGTTTCAAGATACGTAATGGTTAGATTTATTCTTCCGTTTTAGTGGTGTCCTTTTTGCTTTTTTTAACTTTTTTACCGCTTTTACTTTCTTCTACAAATGTTTTGTATTTTTCCTTTTGATCTTTATTCAAATAAGAATTAATAATGACTTCTGTCTTTTCCATCAACGCTTTTACTTCATTGCCTTTTTCTTCATCAGAAGTTCCTTTTTTAAGGACAATATCAACATTCTTCATGTTAGAAGTTATTTCATTTCGGATTGCAATAACTTGAAGTTCATCAAGGGTTAATGCGGTTTTAAGTTTGGCAATTACCTTATCCAATTGTTCTGCTTTATTTTTTTCGATGTCTTCTGGCGATGGTTTTGCTTGGCTGGAGTAATCTCTACCTATATTTCTATTTAAACCATTTCTGTTTTGACCATTATAACTTTGACCGTTATAATTTTGAGCCAATACGCCACAAGCCGAAAATAACAAGCCAAAAAAGAATATTTTATAAGTATTCATGTTAGTGAAATTTAAGGAAGTAAAATTAGCTAAAATTATAGTGTAGCAATGTTAAAAAATAAATGATTAGTATATTCATAAAAAAATTATATTTTAGCTAAATAATATCCAATTGATGAATAATTACCGAGAAAGAGTATCCTTATTATCTGAAATGATTGCGTTTTCTGTCGTTGACGGAAGATTGCACGAAAGAGAATATTTTTTGTTGGCACTAATTGCTGAGGAACTTCAAATACCTCGCGACGATTTCAAAAATCTTTTTCATCAAGAAGAATATCCAATAGTCATTAAATCGGAATTTGAACGCATCCAACAATTCTACCGTTTGGCATTACTGATGCACAGTGATGGCGTTTTGCACGAACGTGAAGAAATCAAAATCCACGAAATTGGCATCAACATGGGATTAAATCCTCACGCCATTAAGCGCGTTTTAAAAGCTATGGAAGCATCACCCACTAAAATGATTTCGCCTGAGTTTTTGATTGAAGTTTTCCAGGAGCAGTTAAACTGATATTTAGTCAGTTACTAAGTTTCAATCTGTCAAAATTTCATTTATTTTAATTCAAAAAACTGTCAATTTTACTTAAAAATGTATTGGCACATAATTTGTTTTTTTGAATTCAAATTAAATTAATGTTTAACTTAAATATTTTTAACAATGAACTTAGTAAAAAGAAGTACAGTAAATTTTCCATCCATTCTTGATGAATTGTTAAAACCAGATTGGTTGGGCGGAACTCAAAGTTTTAACGTTACTATTCCAGCAGTAAATGTTAAAGAAACCGACACTACTTTTGGATTAGAGTTAGCTGCTCCGGGAAAAGCAAAGGATGATTTCAACATTGAAATCGACCGAAATGTTTTGATTATTTCTTCTGAATTCAAAAATGAAAAGGAAGAGATCGACGACGAAGGTAGATACACCTTAAAAGAATTTAGTTATTCTTCTTTCAGAAGATCATTTACGTTGCCAGAAACTGTAAATGTTGATAACATTAACGCATCTTATGAAAATGGAGTTTTAAACGTAACGCTACCAAAAAAAGAAGAAGCATTGCCAAAACCAAAGCGACTAATAGAAATTGCTTAATTAAAGGATAGTAAAAGAAAGTAAAGTGCCTCATGAAAAAGAGGCACTTTTTTTTGAAGTTTTAATGAGTTGAATTAATCAACTTTTACTATTTTTTCAAAAGCTTTTCTAGCACTTCCTCTAAAAGAAACCTCTCCACAATAAATGTATCCTAATTTTTCAAGAATTTTCAGCATCGGAATATTGTCAAAATTAGTGTCTACTTTAATGCTGAAAATGTTATTTTCTATCGCAATTTCTTCTGTATAAAGGAAAATTTTCTGCGCTATACCTTTCCCTAAATAATCATCTGAAATGGCAACTCTGTGCACAACCACAAAATCACCGTTGGTCAACCAAGTTCCGTTTAGCTGTTCATAAGCTGGTTCATCATTATATAGAATAGCAGCATAACCTATAATTTTTGTATTATCCAAAGTCAAAACATAACCAATTCCTTTTGCAATATCTTGCTCTACTACATTTTCATTTGGATAGCCATCCTGCCATTGCTGACTTCCATCATACTTTCTGCGAACGATGGCTTGCTGAAGAATAATCCATATTTTGGAAAGGTCATCTGGAGTTGCTTTTCTGAATTTGTAATTCATTTAATCTAAAAATTATATTCTCTCTTGCAACGATTTAATTTCATCTCTAAACTTTGCCGCCTGCATAAAATCTAATTCTTTAGCGGCTTTTTCCATGGCTTTTCTAGCGTCACGGATTTTCTGTTCTATTTCGGGTTTGGATAAGTACAAACTTTCGGGTTCGGCAGCTTTGGCAATTTTGTCTTCAAAATATTGTGTTGAAACGGAGTTGTTGCCCAAAGCGCTTCCCAAACTTTTATTCAAAGCTTTTGGTTCCAATCCGTGCAAAGTATTATAAGCAATTTGTTTTTCGCGACGGTAATTAGTATCGTCAATGGTTTTTTGCATGCTGTTCGTAATCTTGTCGGCATACATAATGGCTTTTCCGTTTACGTTTCGAGCCGCGCGACCAACAGTTTGCGTCAACGAGCGATGACTTCGCAGAAAACCTTCTTTATCAGCATCGAGAATGGCAACCAAAGATACTTCGGGTAAATCCAATCCTTCTCGCAATAAGTTCACACCAATCAACACATCAAACAAACCTTTTCGCAAATCTTGCATGATTTCTACTCGTTCCAAAGTATCGACATCCGAATGAATATAACGACAACGAATGGAAACTTTAGCTAAATATTTGGTCAATTCTTCTGCCATTCTTTTGGTTAAAGTGGTAACTAAAACTCGTTCATCAGCTTCGCACCGCACTTGAATTTCTTCAATCAAATCGTCAATTTGGTTTAAGCTTGGGCGTACTTCTATAATTGGGTCAAGCAATCCCGTCGGACGAATAACTTGCTCCACATATATTCCTTCGCTCTTTTGCAATTCATAATCAGCAGGTGTTGCCGAAACATAAATCACTTGGTTTTGCATGCTTTCAAATTCCTCAAACTTCAACGGACGGTTGTCCATTGCTGCTGGAAGTCTAAAACCATATTCGACCAAGTTTTCCTTCCGGCTTCTATCGCCGCCATACATAGCATGCACCTGCGAAATTGTTACGTGACTTTCATCCACAACCATCAAGTAATCATTGGGGAAATAATCCAACAAACAGAAAGGTCGTGTTCCTGGAAGTCGTCTGTCTAAGTAGCGAGAATAATTTTCAATTCCAGAACAATATCCCAATTCGCGGATCATTTCTAAATCAAAATTGGTGCGTTCTTCCAAACGTTTCGCTTCGAGGTGTTTACCAATTTCTTTGAAATAATCGACTTGTTTTACCAAATCTTGTTGAATATCCCAAATCGCAGCTTGCAACACATCAGGCGAAGTCACAAACATATTCGCAGGATAAATATTTAGATTTTCATAGCGTTCAAAAACCTTTGATGTTTTTGGGTCAAACGCTTCTATTTCTTCTATTTCATCACCAAAGAAATGCACACGATAGGGTTCGTCAGCATAACTCGGGAAAATTTCCACCGTATCACCTTTAATTCTGAAGTTTCCAGGTGTAAAATCGGCTTCGGTTCTTGAGTATAAACTTTGCACTAATTTGTGTAATAATTTGGTGCGAGAGATGATTTCGTTTTTGGCAATCGAAACTACATTTTTCTGAAATTCTACTGGATTTCCAATACCATAAATACACGAAACCGAAGAAACCACAATAATATCGCGACGACCAGAAAGTAGTGCAGAAGTTGTACTCAAACGTAATTTTTCTAATTCTTCGTTAATAGACAAATCTTTCTCTATAAAAACTCCTGTTACTGGAATAAATGCTTCGGGTTGATAATAATCGTAATACGACACAAAATATTGCACGGAATTACTTGGGAAAAACTGTTTGAATTCTGAGTACAATTGTGCCGCTAATGTTTTATTGTGTGCTAATACCAAAGTAGGTTTGTCTACATTTTGTATCACATTAGCAACTGTAAATGTCTTACCTGAGCCGGTAACGCCTAATAGCGTTTGGTATTTATCGCCATTGAGAATGCCATTAGAAAGTTTCTCAATGGCTTGTGGTTGATCTCCAGTGGGTTTATAATCGGATACGACTTGGAATTTCATTTTTTAAAGTGGCTGAATTACAGACTAGCTAAGTTGCAAAATATGTGTTTTATTAATTTATCTAATCTAGTCTTTAAAATTTCCAATCTTTCTGTTGCTTTTCAGACAGAAAAGTCCACGCTGCAATTCGGCTAATTTTTTGTCCTTGCGCCATGTCGATGGTTTTTATTTCCACGACACCAACTTTATTTAGTGTTTTATAAATTGTTTTCAAATTGTCTTTTTTAGAAACCAAAGTACTAAACCAAAGGCACTGTAATGGATATTTGACACTTTCATAAATCATTTGTGTGATAAATCCAATTTCGCCACCATTACACCATAATTCCGCATTTTGACCGCCAAAATTTAAAACTGCTGTTGCATTTTTTGTCTTGGTTAAAGTATTAACTTTTCGCAATGCACTTTTGGTAGCTTCTTCCGCCGAATTATGAAATGGTGGATTGCAGATGGTGAATGCAAATTTGTCTTCGGGCAATATAATATTCTTAAAAATAAAACGAGGTTCAACCTGCAATTGTAAACTAATAACATCTATTAATTTTGGATTATTGGCTATGATATTTTTGCAGTTTTGAAGTGCTTTTTCGTCGATATCTGTTCCAACAAAACTCCAGCCATAAGCTGAATTTCCAATGATTGGATAAATACAATTGGCACCAATGCCAATATCTAAACCAACAACAGTTTCACCCTCTGGAATATTTCCACTGTTGGAATCTGCCAATAAATCGGCGATGTAATAAATATAATCAGCACGGCCAGGAATAGGTGGACAAAGGTAATCCGCAGGAATATCCCAATTTTGAATGTCGTAATTCGAAATCAACAAAGCATTATTTAATGCTTTCACTGCTTCTGGATTACTGAAATCAATAGTTTCTATATTATGTTCGTTCATAAAAACAAAATCTTTCAACATTGGACAAGCTGCTATTAATTGTTCAAAATCATAGCGAAACCGATGAGGATTTCTGGAGTGTAATGTTGTTTTTTCTGTGGTATTTTTAGCTTTCAAGTGTGTGTTTTTAGTTTAATCCCAGCATTCCATTAATAATAAATCGCCTTCTATGTGGGTTATTGAAACAATTCCGTCTTCGGAAACATGATTGCTGCTTCCTGTTCTGTAACCAATGGTCAAATCTTCATTATTCAAGGAGTAAAAAAGATTTTTGGTATTAATCCCCGTTACCTTTCCTATTGGAATTAAGGAAAGAATTGTATTGGCAGTGTACCATTTTTCAAAGCTGTTTTGCAACAAATAAACTTTAGAATGATCATCGAGAATAACAACTTTCAAAAGATTTCTATAAGTGACCATATTAGTTAAATTAGTAATCGTGTGATCAGCGCGTCTTCCGGTTGCCCATACTACATTCACTGCAACATGTCCTTTTTCGATTAAATAATCAATTGCTTTTTCCAAATCGGTTTTGTCTTGATTTGGTGTATGAACTATTTCGATTGGATATTGTTTTTCTTTGTAATAATTGGCATCAAATCCTCTATCAAAATCGCCTAATAGAACATCAACTTTTATTCCCAATTCTAAAACTCTTTCTATAGCCGAATCCAAAACAATGACTAATGGTGACCATTCTAGTAATTGTCCCAATAATTCTGGGCTACACATTTCGCCATTAGCTATTATCAAAGCTGGTTCTTGGTCGTCGCGAACAATATGATGTGATGACATCTTGAGGCAAGATTTAGGATTTTCGATTTAGGATTTATAAATCCAAAAACTAATCAATTAAAAATCAAAGATACATTATTGGACTATATAATGCATTTTATCTACTTCGCACAATCTGAAATAGCCTAAACAATAATTGTCTTCATTGTTTTGATTGACTAAATTTCCTCTAACTGTTGCTGGCGGTGTTTGAAAAGGACTTCCTCCATTTGTCCCAGCAATGCTAAGAAGAATATTCATATAATTATAATATTTTAAAGAAATCCCAAAAAGAGCATAGTCAATTGAATCGTTAGGCTTTATGTCGGAACTGGAATACAAGCCAAATATTTGATTTCCTTGTTGAAAACGATCGTCAAAAACTTCAAATTCCGGAATAATTTTTTTAGTTGTTACAAATCGTGACATGTAATAGTTATTCTCTAACCCATTGTCTTGAAAGTAAAATTTCACTTCAATATCGCTTCCGTTAAAACCAGCATCATTTCTCTGAGCTATAGATGTAATGTTCGGAACAGGCATCATTTTTTCAGATGCAACATAGGTTTGTCCAGCATAATTGACTGTCAACACATAATTTTCGCCAATGATAGGAACAAAATTATTGCAGATATATTCGCCCGAATTAGGAACTTCTTCTATAAAATTAAAAATTGTATTGGAACTATTTGTTACAAACACAATTGCGCTAGAAACATTTGGAATAACATTGCTGTAAAAGCTGGTTGTAGTCGATAATTTGACAACTTGATGATTTCCTGTAGTTCCTTTTTCCCAATCAATTGAAGCATCTACAACTAATCTAGGAGCGGCGGTATCTAAATCAACCTTTACTACTTCTTGGCAACTAATCAACAATAAAACGGAACACACAAACAATACTTTTTTCATGGTCTAAAATTTAAAATTATAATTTACACTTGGTACAATCCCAAAAATGGAAAGTTTTACAGCTTCATTCATTCCTGTATCCTCGTTTTGCCTAAAACTTATTGATGCCGCATTTTTACGGCTATACAGGTTATAAATACTAAAAACCCACTCGCTTTGCCATCTTTTTTTCTTTTCAGATTTTGGAGTGTAAGTTGCCGAAATATCTAAATGATGGTAGGTTGGAAGATGATTTTCATTACGCAATCCGTAACTTGGGACAAGAATTCCTTGGTATTGATATTTTCCGTTTGGATAGGTTAAGGGTTGCCCAGATTGTACTGTAAATATTGAGCCAAACTTCCATTTTTTGTTCAGTTCATAATTGGAAACGATAGTGAGATTGTGCGTTTTGTCATATCCTGTTTTGTACCAGTTTCCGTTGTTAATTCCAAATTCTTGGGCTGTTCTTCCCTGTGTTTGCTGCTCAGTTCTAGCTAAAGTATAGGAAATCCAACCGGTAAATTTACCTTGATTTTTTCTAAACAAAAACTCTAACCCATACGCTCGTGCTTTCCCAGAAAGCACTACTTGTTCTATGGCTTCATTGGCAATCAAATCAGCACCATCAATATAATCAAGGCGATTTTTTATTTTTTTGTAAAAAGTTTCTACTTCCAATGTGTATTTATCGTTATTAAAATTTTGAAAATAAGCAATGGCAACTTGATCCAAAATTTGCGGTTTTAAGAAATTATCGCTTGGAGTCCAAACATCCAATGGGGTTGGCGATTGTGTATTGGAAATTAAATGTAAGTACTGTGTCATTCGATTATAACTCGCCTTTATAGATTGATTATCGTTGAAAGAATAGGACATGGCAATTCTTGGTTCAAGATTATCAAAACTGGCAATCAGTTCATTATTTCCATAATAGCGTGTTCCAGTGGGGGTAGCTTTTTCATATATCTTGAAATCATTATTCCAAGTTACGGCTTGATTATTCTCATAGGTATTGAGGGTTTGCTGTCCTATTCGATAAAACAAGCTGTAACGCAATCCATAATTTATTGAGAAATTGGCAGTTACTTTTTGTTCAATATCAAAATAGAAATCGGGCTCAAAGGCAAACTTTTTAGCTAATTGTTTTTCATTAATGCTAGAATTACTATTTATAGGTACAATTTTGCCTGGATTAAAATTATAATATTGCACATTTACACCATAACTCAATTTTATTTTATCGGATAAATAATGTTTAAAATCATATTTAATATTAAAGTTTTGAATGCCACTGCTATAATTAAATCCTACAAAGTTTAGCTTTAATCCGTAGTAATAATCATTATATATTAAAGAAAGATTCGAAAATAATTTATCAGAAAACAAATGATTCCATCTTAAATTAACGATAGTGTTACCATAAGTATTCACAAAATCTTTACTGATGCTAAAAACATCTCGACCAAAATAACCTGATAAAAACAGCTTGTCTTTTTGGTTTAGTTCATAACTCAATTTTGTATTCAAATCATAAAAATAAGCCGTATTTGGATTATTGATAAGTTTTAAAAAGAGATGCGCATATGAACCTCTTGCTGCAACAAGGTAGGAACCTTTCCCTTTATTAATAGGGCCTTCGGCAAGCAATCTGCTGGAAATTAATCCAAGTCCACCAGACATGTGAAATCCATTTTTATTTCCCTCTTTTTGATAAATATCTAAAACCGAGGATAACCGACCGCCAAAACGAGCTGGAATTCCACCTTTATATAATTTCAAATCTTTAATTGCATCCGCATTAAAAATGGAAAACAATCCAAAAAGATGGGACGAATTATAGATAGTTGCTTCGTCTAATAACACAAGGTTTTGGTCGGCACTCCCGCCACGAACATTAAAACCAGATTGACCTTCACCAGCATTGGTAACTCCCGGCAGGGTTAGAATTGATTTAAGAATGTCAACTTCGCCCAGAACAACGGGCATTTGCTTTATGGTTTGAATAGAAAGTTTGTTAACACTCATCTCTGGTTTTCTAATTTCGGCACGTTTTTTATTTTCAGTAATGACTACTTCCTCAAGTTGCTGTGAACTCTCAGAAAGTAAGAAATTCTTTTTTATGTTTTGCGAAAGCACAATTTTTTCTTCCATCTCCTGAAATCCCAAAGAGCTTATCGAAACAGTATATGCACCACTAGGTAAAGAGATGGAATAAAAACCATATTCATTTGTGGTTAAACTGGCTTTGGCTTCAACGATATAAAGGTTTACACCAATAAGGGTTTCTTTATTTTTACTATCTGAAATGGTTCCGCTAAGTGTGAATTTATCTTGAGAAAATGAACTTAAAGTTACGATAAGAAGTAGGAATAGAAGAATGATTTTTTTAGGCATAAAGAGACATCTGAAATTTAAATGCAAATCTAACATTCCTAATCTTAACTTGTTGCATAACATATGTTAATCAATGGTTAATTTGGAACAATATTTGATTAAAATATGAATACTTTTATCACTTTAAAAAACTTCATATGAAAGCAACTTTTGCTTTTTTATTTTTAATCTTATTTTCCTTCAAAGGTTTTTCTCAATTTGAGTTGCCTAAGAAAACAATTTCTATTGCACCAATTTCAAATCCTAAAGGACAAGTTTCTCCAACTTCTTCGAAAGCCATTACCTATCCAAGCATTTTTGATAAAAAAGATAAATTGCTATCGAATATTTCTTTACTAAATAAAAAACCCGAAGAAGGAAAAAGCATTTTTGAAAAGGAGCAATTTGCAAGTCCAGCAAAAGGATATACCGATAAGATGAATAACCAACTGAAAACTGAGGGTTATACCAGTGTAGTTGAAAACAGTGATTTCTTTTATGGCGTATTTAAAATTTATACTCATAACTTATTTATAGGATGTAGAGACTCTGGAGCCATTGATGGCGATGATATTGCGATATGGTTAAATGGTGTAAAAGCCCTCCCGCTTATTGAGTTAGAAGCGGGTTTTAAAAAATATGAATTTGAGTTAAATATTGGAGTAAATACTATTCAGATTGAAGCATTAAATACAGGCGAATTATATCCAAACACAGGTCAGTTTACTTTTTTTGATGGTAATGAACAATTAATTACTATTCAGCCTTGGAATCTCAATTCAGGTTATAAAGGAATTATAAAAATCGAAAGAGTTAAAGGAGTTGAACTTCTACCAAAAAAATAAAAGCGACTATTAAAGTCGCTTTTTATTTAGTTTGTAATATTTTATCTCAATTTAACATCTAAGTTTTCTTTAATTGCAGCAAGGAATCCTTCTGTAGTTAAGTAATCAGCTTCAGTAAGACCTTCTGGTTTTACTAACATTGCCAAATCTTTAGTCATTTTTCCGCTTTCAACTGTTTCCACACAAACTTGTTCTAGTTTTAAACAGAAATCTATTAAAGCTTGATTTCCATCTAATTTCCCTCTGTGTTCCAATCCTCGTGTCCATGCAAAAATAGAGGCAATAGGATTAGTTGAAGTGGCGCGTCCTTTTTGGTGTTCTCTAAAATGGCGCGTTACTGTTCCGTGTGCGGCTTCAGCTTCTACCGTTTTTCCGTCAGGAGTTACCAAAACAGACGTCATTAATCCTAATGAACCAAATCCTTGTGCCACAGTATCTGATTGTACATCGCCATCATAATTTTTACAAGCCCAAACAAATCCACCGCTCCATTTCATGCAAGAAGCAACCATGTCATCAATAAGTCTGTGTTCGTAGGTAATTCCGTTTGTATCGAATTCAGTTTTGTAATGCTGTTGATACACTTCTTCGAAAATGTCTTTAAACCTTCCATCGTATGCTTTCAAAATTGTGTTTTTAGTAGAAAGATACAATGGCCATTTTTTGGTCAATGCCATTTGAAATGAGGAATGTGCAAATCCATAGATACTTTCGTCTGTATTATACATAGCCATAGCAACTCCATCGCCTTCAAAATCGTACACTTCCCAAGATTGTGTTTCGCCAGTTTCACTTTTAAAAGTCATTGTTAGCGTTCCTTTTCCTTTGATAACGGTATCGGTTGCTTTGTATTGGTCCCCAAAAGCGTGACGACCAATAACAATTGGCTTTGTCCAACCTTGAACATATCTTGGAACATTACTCATAATAATTGGCTCACGAAAAACAGTTCCACCAACGATGTTACGAATAGTTCCGTTAGGTGATTTCCACATTTTAGAAAGATTAAATTCTTTTACTCTTTCTTCGTCTGGGGTAATGGTGGCACATTTGATACCAACATTATATTTTTTAATAGCTTCCGCCGAGTCGATGGTAACTTGGTCTTTGGTAGCATCTCTGTGCTCAATGCCTAAGTCGTAATATTTGATATCTAAATCTAAATAAGGAAGAATTAGTTGTTCTTTGATAAAACTCCAAATAATTCGTGTCATTTCATCACCATCCAATTCTACTACTGGATTGGCTACTTTAATTTTTGCCATATTGTTGCCGTTTTTGTTTAAATTTTTAGCGATAGCAAATATAAATAATAAGATAGAAATTCGATTGATAACAATAGCTAAATCGATTGAATTATGAAATTGTCATTTTAAGGTTAATAAAATATCAATATGACAATATAACAGATTTAAATTGATAGAATAAAAAAAGTCCCGATACAATCGGGACTTTTTTTATGAATAGAAAGTTTAGAATTATCTTCTTCTTTCTTTAATTTTTGCTTTTTTACCAGTAAGTTCTCTAAAGTAGTAGATACGAGCTCTTCTAACTTTACCTCTTTGGTTAACTTCTACTTTTTGTAAAGCTGGCATGTTTACTGGGAAGATACGCTCTACACCAACAGCTCCAGACATTTTACGAATTGTAAAAGTTTCCGTCATTCCGGCACCTTTTCTTTGGATTACAACTCCTTTGAAAAACTGAGTTCTTGTTTTTTCGCCCTCTTTAATTTCGTAAAAAACTGTGATTGTATCTCCAGCTCCGAATGTAGGGAAATCTTTTTTTGTTGATAATTCGTTATTAACGAAATCTACTAAATTTGCCATTTTTTTAATTATTATGGTTTTAAATCTAAGTAACATTCACGGTTTTCGCCAGAGGTTAGTCAAATGTGGATGCAAATATAAAATTTAATTGATAATTAACAATGAATAATTGATAATTATTTCCTTCTCAAAGGCTTCATTATCAATTATCAATTAGCATTTATTCATTAAGAAGGTCTGGACGACGATTTTTAGTATGTTCAAATGCCATGTCTTCTCTCCATTTGTCAATTTTAGCAAAGTGACCACTGGTTAAAACTTCAGGAACTTTCCAACCTTTGTAATCTGCTGGGCGCGTATAAATTGGTCCTGACAATAAGTTATCTTGAAAACTATCTGTCAATGCTGAGGTTTCATCACCTAGAACTCCGGGAATTAATCTAATAATGGCATCACAAAAAACGATTGCTCCAATTTCGCCACCAGAAAGAACATAATCGCCTATTGAAATTTCTTTGGTAATAAAATGATCGCGAACACGTTGGTCCACACCTTTATAATGTCCGCAAAGGATGATGATATTCTCATACATCGAAGCCGTGTTTGCCATTTTTTGGTTTAATGTTTCTCCATCAGGCGACATGTAAATAACTTCGTCGTAGTTGCGCTGACTTTTTAAATGCGATATGCAATCATCAATCGGTTGAATGTTCATCACCATTCCAGCACCACCACCAAAAGGATAATCATCAACACTTTTTTGTTTGTTGGTTGTGTAATCTCTCAAATTATGAAAATGAACTTCTACTAATCCTTTTTCGATAGCGCGTTTCATGATTGATGCTTCAAAAGGACTTCGCAATAATTCGGGCAGAATGGTTATAATGTCTATTCGCATTTTTTAAATTACAAAGTTAAACTCCAAATTGTCTCAAATGATGGTCCATGTGTTTCCACATTAATATGTTCCATTCCTGATCATTCATTTCTCCAAAGAAAGGATGTTTGTGTGTTTTTATAGCTTTTGTTCCTTCATTTGATAGTCGAGAAATTTTTTTGATAAGTTCTGATTTGGATTGCTCAAAATCACAAGGATAGTTCCTGATAAATGCTGGCTCTGTTGGACTTTTTTTCTTAAATTCAGGGTCTTTCAGCATTTTGTCTTTTATCATCTTGCCCAGTAGTCGCATCAAAAAATTAGCTTTTAGTTTTAAGTCACCAAAAGCTACATCCATTGGTGCTTGAGAGTGCGAAAGCATCTGGGCTGCATCCATTTTCCCCCAAATTGGTTTGCTTTCAGTAGAAAGCTTGTTTATTCTTGCAATGATTAAATCGTTGTCGACTTTGTTATAAATTGAACTCATCTTTTCATTTTTATTGGCATCCAAAAATACAATTTTATATAGTATCTTTGCCCCACAAAATAAAAATTTACACAATGGAAAACGGAATATACGCTAAATTCAATACTTCAAAAGGTTCGATTTTAGTAAAACTAACACACGATTTAACACCAGGAACAGTTGGAAATTTTGTGGCGCTGGCAGAAGGAAACTTAGAAAATAAAGTAAAACCACAGGGAACAAAATACTACGATGGATTGAAATTCCACAGAGTAATTCCTGATTTTATGATACAAGGGGGTTGCCCTCAAGGAACAGGAACTGGTGATGCAGGATATAAATTTGATGATGAATTCCATCCGAGTTTGAAACATGACAAACCAGGCGTTTTATCCATGGCAAATTCTGGACCGGCTACAAATGGTTCTCAATTTTACATCACTCACGTGCCAACGTCTTGGTTAGATGGTAAGCATACTGTTTTTGGGAATGTGGTTGAAGGACAAGATATTGTTGACGCTGTAGCGCAAGGCGATGTGTTAGAAACCCTAGAAATTGTTAGAGTGGGCGAGGAAGCACAAAAATGGAACGCCGTTGAAGCATTCAGAACTTTTGAAGGTTCACGAGCAAAACGGGAAGCAGAAGCAAAACAACTTGCTGAAGAATCGATGGAAAAATTAGCGGCAGGTTTTGAAAAAACAGAAAGCGGGTTGCGTTATAAATTTATTCAAAAAGGAACTGGAAAACAAGCCGAAAACGGGAAAACAGTATCCGTTCATTATCAAGGTTCGTTAGAAAACGGAAAAGTTTTTGATAGTTCCTATCCAAGAAAAAAGCCAATCGAATTTCCATTAGGGCAAGGCAACGTAATTGAAGGTTGGGACGAAGGCATTGCGTTGTTGCAAGTAGGAGACAAAGCACGTTTTGTTATTCCATCTTATTTAGGATATGGTTCTAGTGGTGCTGGCGGCGTAATTCCACCTGATGCAACCTTAGTTTTTGATGTCGAATTGATGGATGTCAAATAGTGTTCAGATATTAGTATTAATTAATATTTAGTTAATTAAAAATCCCAACAGTTAGACTGCACCCAAAAGTTTGGACAAATTTATAATTAATTTTGATAATAATGAGCTCGATATTTTATCGGGCTCATTTTGTTTAAATTAGACTTTATT
>JAYVNT010000288.1:0-5008 GCA_043758285.1 Flavobacterium sp. | reverse complement strand
TTTTAAAACAATTTTTGTCACTTGCAATTTACCCTCCACTTTATCAACCCAACCGATTGCCTTACATTCAAAAGAATCATACTCTAATTTCGAATTCTCTGCAATAGCAAGAAAAGTTGTCATCAAACAACTATTTACCGCTGCAATCAATAAGTGCTCGGGCGACCAAATCCCTGGCATCCCTTTTGGGAAATCCGGCGGTGTTGCTACTTCAATCGTTTGATTCAAGAGTGGTGAAGTCAATTCACCTTTGCGTTCGTTTTTCCACTGAAGATTAACTTCGTACTTGTGATCGTCTGTCATAGTATTGCGAATGAGTTTTTAGAAATCGGTATTGCGAAGTTAATCTAAATGCAATTATTTTCAATTGATGGTTTTTATAAATTAAGATGTAGGTCTTGGGGTTTTGTTGTCAGTTTGGCAATGTAATAGATTTGTAAGAACAAAACTTTGCTGCTACCACGAATTTTAGAAAGCATAATTGTTTGATTGCCGATAATTTTTATTTGTTAGATTGCAACCAGAGAAATAAGGAATGAAATCCGATAACCATGCTATTACCACGAGAAAAATTTTAGAGCGAAACGTTTGTTTGCATTAGAGATAGAAACGAAAATTCTTTTTGCTGAATGGGCTTGTGGTGTTCTGCAAAAAGATTGTATTGGACAGCCCGAAACTTTTTTTCTTCTTGAAAAAAAAGGAGAATGTCCAAAAATAATTACTTCTTGTTTTCCAATTCAATTTTGTCAATATCTTTTACTGTAATGTTTTCATTTTCTTCAAGCATCAAGATTTCAGAATTGAGGACTTTGTGTTGATGCAATACTTTACCACTTTTTAAAATTACTTTTACTATTTGATAGCCCATTCCGCTTTCAGGAAGGCTCGCCAAAATATTTATAAAACTGGCGGTTAATTTAATTGTCCGTGTTTGCATTACATTTTATTTTTAATATGCTGTTTGCTTCGTGAAAGTTTCTGGTGCTGTTCCATGTGCAAAGTATGCTTCTTTTCCTGCTCGCAAACATTTATTCACTTTGTCAATTCATAGAGTTCATAAACGATTTCATTAATTCTACTTTCGCAAAAGTCAATCTTTATTAGCCCTCGCAATGATAACTTGCTTTTCATATTCGCTCAGAAGTTCAAAAGCGGTTTCATTTTTTTGTTTGTATGCTTTTTCCATTTGCTCACGAAACAAATCAAGATGTTTCCTGAGCTTTTTATCGTCCATTTTTTTCATTTGCTCAATATAACTTTCAGCATTTTTAATTGCCTCTTCAAGTTTAATTTTTGTATTTATTTTCATTTCCATTCTCCATTTTTTATTTCATCTACTTTCAACTCGTAGAGTCAACATTGTCCGAAGCGATTAACTTTAGATGTGATTTCTATCCGCGTTAGTCTCGATTGTTATCGCGATACTTTTGTGTGTGTTTTGAAGCGTTTGATTTTTTTAATTCAAATTTTTATTGGATAGGAGAAAAAATACTTTCTTAAATAAATTGCTTGCAGCGTTGGTATGTGTGTGTTTTAAGAGTGTTTTTTTGTGGGCTGATTTTCATCATCATCATGCTTTAACATCAGGATATTCTTTTTCTGAAAATGGAATTTCAGTTGTGTTCTCAAACCACTTTAGAGTTTTAATGTTTCTAATTACCAACTCTTCAGTTTCTTTGTCAAAAGGAACAATGTTTTTTTCTATGCAAGTTTTGAATTGCTTAAAATTAGTTGTAGTTGCAATCAAAATAATTTTTGAGTGCTTATATTTTATATGAACATTGTAAGTGTCAATGACAATAGGAAGCAAAATGTTTATTTGCTCCTCTGTCATATCAACTGTATAGAAAACATTAATTATTCCGATGTCGTCAATTTCTCCGAACCGTCTTGCAATGAAAAAACCTCTCTTGTCATTATAAGTTTTTACGAAGTCAAAAAAGTTTTTAGAAATAACTCGCCTGTCAAACCTATTGAAAGACAATAATTCTTTTGCGAACTCAATGTTGTCTGGCGTTGCAATAGGGATAATTTCCCTCTTTACAAATTCGTCAATGAAATAACTTACACTGTCTGCTTGCTTTTTATTTTTTACTTCTTCTCTTTCATTAAACTCATTCCAACCTCCATCCAGTTGAAGAAGCATGTCAGTATATTCTTCTGAAAAAATATGTTTTGGAAACTGTCTGCCGTTTTTAAGATAACATGCTAACAAATCGCTTTCAGTTCCTGAAAGTAAAATTTCCCTCTTGTCTATTTTTCTTTCCAAATTGTGTTGGAAAAATTGTCTGCCTGTGTTCTCATCAAATTCATGTTCTTCACTTGGCATTACCAAAACATCTTTATCGCCAAATGCTTCTTCTCTTTTTTGCAAATACTCTCTGAAATCTTTTATTGTGTCAAGCCAATTAATGATGTTGTAAAAAGAATTTTTATCAAACACATTAACGAACGATTCATGCTTTGTGATTTTATTAAAAGGATAGTAATGAACTTCCTCTCCAAGATGAACAATAATTCTATAAGTGTTTTTTATCTCTGCTCGTTTGATTGTTTCCTCTCTACCGTCTTTTGTCTTTATTAAAATATCTCTTGAAGAATTTAAAATTTTCCTTTCGGCACCGTATAACTGGCTCACATCTTTTTCAATCGTCTTTCTGAAATATCTGTCATAGAAACCTTTGAACTCATAATTCTTAACGCAGAAAAGAATTAAAGTGTCGTTGAATAAAATCAACAAATCACATAACTCTTTCTTGTCGCCTAACTCGTCCTTGGGGTTTGGATAACACCAATAACTAAGAAAAGCTTTTGTTGCTATATCAAGAACAAACTGTTCACCTTCTTTTCCTTTTTCGTGTGAGTTCATTTCATTTTCCTTCTACAATTTTTATTTCATCAGGAGTCAACTCATAGAGTTCATAAACAATTTCATTAATTCTGCTTTCGCAATAATCAATCTTGCCTTGCAGTTGCGAAACTTGCGTGGCAAGTTTTGTTTCTCTCTTTTGTTGGTTGAGTTGTAAAAGTTTATTTACCAACTTTACAATTTCATTATGCAAGTTTTTGTTTTGTTTATTGATAACTGGAATTGGAATTGAAAGAATCGCTTCTTTCTTAATCTTCGGAAATGTTTTCTTTCCGTCTGAATTATTTTTCTTCCAAAAGAATTTTGTTGCGTTGGAAGTTACAATGCCTAATAAAAATTTCAGGTCGGCTAAATTCTTTTCTCTTAAGAAAACATTGTAAATTGTGTTAAGTGTAAAAATATTTGCTGGAACAAAAGTTGCAACTGGTGTTGCTCCAATTTGCCTTATGCAAATTCTATCTTGCCTGTAAATTGTTTCGCTGCCACCGCTTTTAATTGCTGATGGTATGTAATGAACATATTCTGTCGAGGGTTTCAATTTGAAAGGTTCAATATTTCCTCCATCAATCACTGGTTCATATTGATTATTCTTTTTTGTTTCGCTTACATATTTTGTTCTGTCAAAAGTTTGGATTCCGAAATATGCTCCGCAAAAATTTCCAAGTGGTTTTGAGTTCTTGGAAATTTTATTCAGCACTTCTGAATCACCGCCTGAAACAAGAAGGTTAAAATCTATTCGGTTGTTCTTTTCAAAAGTTGACTGCTTTACGCTTGAAAGATTTCTGACTTCAAAAGGAACATCAGAAGTATTTACTTCAAGTTCGCTTTTCTTGCTTGCTTCACCATTCTCTAAAATAAAAATACAAGTGTCAACACTTGCTGCTGCAAATACCGAATAATTAAAAAGCAATATTTCTTTAATTGTTGTGTTGTCAAGAATAAATTTCCGTAAAGGTTCTGCATGAATATTTTTCAGGAATGTATTTGGAGTGATGAATCCTAAAAGTCCTCCTTCTTTCAAAAGCTTTACTGCTTGCTCTGTGAAAAGTTGGTATGTGTCAATCTTGTATTTAGCTGAACGGAATTTTTTTAACGAATAATCAAACACCTCTCTTGTTTCAAGGTTCTGCAACATTATGTAAGGCGGATTTCCAATTACAACATCAAAACCTCCATGTTCTCTATATGGCATTGCAGGTTCTTCAACTATACCTCCAAGTTTTTTAATCAGTTTTTTTGCCTTATCCTCTGTTTTCTCAGCTTCATCCAATATTTTTTTGTTATGATGCTTTAATTCTAGATTTGTTTCAGGTTTACTTATTTTAAACACTTCAGGAAAAGCTCTCTGCCAACTAAACGGTTTTATTTTTTTTTCATCCCCAAAATCAATTTGTCCGTCATAATAATCAATATCAACCAAACTGTTTCCGTCTTTGATGTTATTGTCAAGAGTTGGCAAAACTCTTTCGTTAAAAAGTTTCATTTGCGAAGCAATGCTTGCCTCAGTTTCGCCTTCCATACATTTTAAAAGCAAACTCAACTTGGTTACTTCAACAGCGTTCACATCTATATCAACTCCGTAAATGTTGTTCAGTAAAATCCTTTTCTTCTCGGAAGTTGTAAGGTTGCCTTCAGGTGTAAGAGGGTTCCCTTTATTTCCTTTGGAAATTTTTCCGTTGTCGGTGTAATAGTTTTTGTGCCAGTCCAACAAATACTGATAAGCACCGATAAGAAAACTGCCACTACCGCAGGCTGGGTCAACTATTTTTATTTTGCTTATCTCTTTCGGTGTTTTGTTTTCGGTGAGTTTGCCAACTGTATTTTTTACAATGTATTCAACTACATATTGCGGTGTGTAATAAACTCCGCCTGCTTTTCTTACTTCGGGTTTTTCTTCAATGTGGGCACGATGTGCTTTTTCAACACGAATTACTTTTCCTAAAAATTGTTCGTATGCACTTCCTAAAATCTCTACTGACAAAACCGAAAACTCGTAAGGGCTTTCGGGATAATACAATTCGTTGATGATGGTTTTTAAAACCTTATTGTCAACCGAAAGTGTTTTGCTGATTTTGTCTTTCTTGAAATCAAATAAACCAGAATTATATTTTTCGTCTGCTGATTGAAACTGATGAAAAA
>JAYVNT010000287.1:0-5009 GCA_043758285.1 Flavobacterium sp. | reverse complement strand
CTGATGCTATTAAACCTGCTGCTGTTGGATCGCCAATATACCGTAATAATGCAACCTATAACATCAATTTTAATGCTGTTGTAGATTTTACTAACCCTTATAATACTCCTTCTCAAGTTTCTACTGATTTGGATAGTTCAAGACAATATTTAAAAGGAACAAATGGTTATTATTCTGAAGACACCTTTGTAGTTGTTGTCCCTGATGTTACTGTAACTTCTGCTTTAAACAGTATGGATGTATTTACTGGGAAAATTTCTACTTGCAGTCAAAATGGCAGATCTGGTATTTCTTATGGTGACGTTGACACTCGATTTACAAATGAAGTACTATCTTATACTTTGGCTACAACTACATCATACGGAACTGCCGAAGTTAGTACAACTTCACAATATAATAATCCAGGAATTATAAACATAAGAAATAATTCAGGAAACACTGGAATGCAATTATATTACAATGCTAATAATATTGCAACTACCGAAGTTAACCCAGCTAAAAACCGAAATATTTATGATAGCAAATATTGGATTGGAAGAAGTGAAGGTTGGGATGGTAATTTAGACGGTAGAATTGCCGAAGTTATTACTTATAGCTCAAGAAAAAATGATGCTACTGAAAGAACCCAAATCGAAAGTTATTTAGGGATTAAATACGGTATAACTTTAGGAGTAAACGGCACTTCAAAAAACTATCTTGCTTCTGATGGATCTACTATTTGGAATGCCACATCAAATATTGGTTTTAACTATGACATTGCAGGTATTGGAAGAGATGATTCTTCAAAACTAAATCAAAAACAATCTAAAAGTGTGAATAACAATACTATTTTAACCATTGGATTGGGAACAATTGCCACAACAAACACGGCCAATACGAATGCTTTTGATACCGATAAAAAATATTTAGTTTGGGGAAACAATGGTGGAGACATGAACAATTCAGGAACACCATTAACAATTACTTTTGGTGGAACTTCTAGCGTAACAACACTAACAGATATTCCAAATAAAAAATGGAAAATTGTGGAAACCGGTGGTGATGTGGCTACCACAAAAGTCTCTATTCCAACAACGGCTTTAGCTAGTTTACCTGCTTTATCAGGAAACGATGCTTATGTAATGATTGTGGCTTCTGATGCTGCCTTTACAACTGGTTTAGAAACAGTCTTTTTATCAACAAATGGAACAAAACAGGAAATCGATTATGATTTTGACGGGACTAAATATTTTACATTTGGTGTTGCTCACGAAAGTGTATATTCAAGACATGCCACTTTTGACGGAACTACTACCATCATGAAAATGGATGCTGTAAACAATTTGAATAGCACTTTTTCTATGATGACTTGGGTTAGACCAACTGGTGCAAACACCCTAGTAAACGATAGAACAATTGTATCAAAATATAACGGCATAACTGGATACAGAGTCTATTTATCTACCAACAACAAAGTTAATGTTACTTGGGCTGGTGGAACAACCTTGACTTCGGCAACGGCATTGCCAAGTTCTGAATGGCATAACATTGCTATCATCTATTCTGCTGGGTCTATCAAACTTTATATCGATGGTATATTAGACTCGACTGTTGCATCGGCGGCACCGTCCTCAAGTACAAATATATTGGCAATAGGTGCTGAATATAGATCTAAATCAGACATACGAAATTACTTTAAAGGAGATATCGATGAGTTTAGATTATGGGATAATGCGATATCGCTAACAGAATTAAAGTTTGTAATGAACCAAGAAATTCTTCAAAATGGAACTGTTACCAAAGGAACTATTATCCCAACAACCATTACTAAAAATGATGTTAGTGCTTTAAGCTGGAGCAATCTTCAGGCCTATTATTCTATGAACTCCTTTATTGGAACACATATCAACGATGATTCGCAAAACAGTAATAGAGGAAATATATTTACACCAAATAAAACAACAATAACCGTACAATCATCGCCGCAACCTTATCAAAGTTCGGCAAGCGGATTATGGTCTAGCACTAGTACTTGGACAAACGGAACTATTCAACAATCACCAAACAGTATTTCTATTGTAGACGGGACAACGCCTATAGATTGGAATATCGTTAAAACGAGCCATGCTGTTCAATCTACCGGAAACAAAACTGTTCTTGGATTGTTTGTAACTGCCAATACTTTAACCGCTACAAACGACACCAAACTAGAAGTATCGCACTATCTAAAAATAGATGGAAAAATCGATTTAGTTGGGAAATCTCAATTAATACAACCAATTAACTCTGATTTAGATGTGACTAGCTCAGGTTCTTTAGAAAGAGACCAACAGGGTCAAGCTATAAAATACAACTATAATTATTGGTCTTCTCCGGTTAGTTCTATCAATAGCACAACTATTAATCACGGCTTTACTGTGGCAGGAGTTATGAAAGATGGTACTGATCCAAATAATATACAAAGTATAAATTGGGTAACTGGTACCAACGGCTCACCAACAACCCCTATTTCTTTGGCTAGCTATTGGATATTTAAATTCCAAAACTCATCAAATACCTATGCCAACTGGTCAGCTGCTGGTCAAAACGGAGCATTGTTGGCCGGACAAGGTTATACTATGAAAGGTTGTGGTTCAGCAACAGCTGATCAAAACTATACTTTCGTTGGTAAACCAAATAACGGAACGATTACATCAACAGTTGGAGCTGGCAATTTGAATCTATGTGGTAACCCATATGCTTCTGCTATCGATGCTGACCAGTTTATTGTTGACAATGTAGCAAGTATTACCGGAACCTTATATTTCTGGCAACATTACAGCACGAATACATCTCACGCTACTGCACAGTATCAGGGTGGTTATGCAACCTATACCAAAGTTGGAGGTACTGCTCCTGTGGCTCCTGCCGGTGTAAGCGGATTAGGATCTAGTAGTAAAATACCCAAAAGATTCGTCCCGGTTGGACAAGGATTCTTTGTAACTGGTTCGGCTACTGGTGGAACTATCACATTCAACAATGGTCAAAGACTATTTGTTAAAGAAGATGCTGCAACCTCATTCACTTTGTTTAAGCAAAGCAACAGTATGGTTAATGCCGTTAACCCGGCAAATAATAACCAAAATGATAGTTTTGTTGAAGAACAGTTTACGAAATTGAGATTGGGTTATAACTCAACAGACAATTATCACAGACAAATATTGTTAGGATTTATGAACGAGCATGCCACTGCAGGATTTGATAATGGCTATGATGGATTAAGCATTGAAACCCTTACTAACGATATGTACTTTATCAATGGAACTAATAAATTAAACATCAATGGTGATGGTTACTTTAACGTAAACAATATCTATCCATTAGGAGTTAAAAACGGAGTGGCTGGCAATGTTACCTTTGTTATAGATGGAAAAGAAAATTTTGCCAATTCTCAGGAAATATACATTTATGACAATGTTACTTCACTCTACCATAGCATCAAAGATCAAAACTTCCAAATTGATTTACCAGTTGGAACCTATGATTCACGATTCTCATTACGATTTACTAATGGATCTTCGCTTGGAACAGTTGAAAATACTGAAACAAATTATGGAATTAGTGTGACCCATTCGCAAAGGAATAACATGATAAACATTAAAAACGAATTACAAGAAGTAACTGTGAAATCTGTTTCGTTGTACAACTTATTAGGACAAGAGGTAACGACTTGGAAAATTGATAACCAAAACCAATCCGATATCCAACTGCCCGTTTCAGGCGTAAGTTCAGGAACCTATGTCGTAAAAGTAATTACTGATGGTGGTGATTTAACAAAAAAAATCGTAGTGAATGCTATTGGAGACGTCAAAAAAGATAATAGCTTCCGGATTATGTGAAGACGAATAAATCACAAACCATTAAGAAACTATTGATAAAAAAAAAGCCAATGATTTTACTATTCGACACTATATAACCAGGAAAAAACTTTCAATAACGGAAGCTTTCTACACTAAAGCCGCTGAGTTTCGAAGTAAGAAATTCAAGTAGCCATAGTCAATTTGTTGATATCCGTAGCTTGTTGTTAATTCAAAGCATCCTTTTCTGAGACCAATTTTACATTGCTTCTAAACTCATCGTAAAAGTGCTAACCCCTGGCGAGACTATCACTAAAAAAATACTACTACAATAATTCTTGTTCTGCTCTTTATTTGACACTATTCTGTTTTACAAGAAAAAAATCCCTACCTCGGCGGGGATTTTTTTATCTCTACTTCCGCCCCATTATCAATTCCTTCAAGAGGTTGTTTTCTAAAGTCAATTTGCTGATTTCAGTAACTTGTTGCGCTATCAAAGAGTCTTTATCCGACACCAGTTTTGCATTGCTCCCAAACTCTCGTGGCAACATATTAGCAACATCCATAAAGAAATTATACTTCGTAGCCATACAAATCCGCATCAAGGTTTGACAATGGATGTATTGTCGTTTTTCATAAGAATAAATGGCCGTGTTGGGCGTATTCATTCGCTCAGCGATATACGTTCGAGTTACATTGTGTTGATCAATATAGGATTTAATCATATTACCAATGTGAATTGCAGTTTCCATACCAATAAAATTTTAAAGTTATACTACAAAATTATAAATAATTATACAAATTTATGCTATTTATATAAAAATTGAATTTTTCTATGCGTAATTTATACATTTGTATAGAGATGATGTGCAGATTATATGTCTCGTAAACGTTTATATAGAAATACTGAGTAGATTATACGGCCTTTATACGTTTGGCTCAATATACTGAATAGATTATATGTTTGTTATACTCAGCACTTAAAAATATATAACTTATTATACATTTCTTATAAGTAGGAACTAATTATAGTAGTGTTACGACAATCCAGCTACAGCTTTTATCTCATCGATAATTCTTGCCGCCAAAGCATCAGCAGCTTGTTGCGTTTGCGCTTCGGTATAAATTCGAATAATAGGTTCGGTATTTGATTTTCGGAGGTGCACCCAGTTTTCGGCAAAGTCTATTTTAACA
>JAYVNT010000286.1:0-5010 GCA_043758285.1 Flavobacterium sp. | reverse complement strand
TTTTTCCCGTTTTTATTAAAAAAAATTTATTAAAAATTTGGATAATATATTGATTTGTTTTAAATTTGCTGACAACATTAACAAACCAATATAAAGTATGTTCAGACCATTTTTTCTCAAGAAATTTTACACCGTCTCACGTCTCACGTCTCACGTCTCACGTCTCACGTCTCACGTCTCACGTCTCACGTCTCACGTCTCACGTCTTAGTTACTTTTAGCTTTTTTATTGAAAGTTTATTTTTTACACATAGACTTGTTCGGCACTATAGTACCGCGTTATTTTTTCATTTTTTAAAACCCTTTCCGATGCACTAAGTAAAACATAAAAAAATCCCGTACTTGCAAAGCAAGCACGGGAACGGCAGTTTGAGCTTCGTTAAGTACTTTTCCGAGAATTAACGCTGCTCTATCTCTCCTCTGCCGTCACCGCAAATAGAGAGAAAACAAACCCTTTCTCATCACACTTAAATTTTTTTCAAACATGAAAAAAATTTAAGTTCATTCTTTTCTTTGACTTTTTTCCGTCGTTTTTGTTACCTCTTGTACAAAAAACGACTCCTTGACGCAAAACGCTACGCAAGTTACAACTAATTCAGAACTCAAATTGAAAAATGTCACTTTTGAAAATGGCATGCTGAATTTTAAAACTAAAGCGGATTTGGATTCAGCAATTGTTTTAGTCAATAAAACTAAGGATGACACTAAATGGGTTAACCAACAGTTTCCACTGCATATTTCTCATAATTCTGTATTTAATGCTTTAACTAAAGAAGAATTAAGATTGTTGGATTCATCAACTATAATTCCTGAAAAGTATAAAGACATTGTAAAGTTTGTGGAATTTGATAGTTCTAGGATATTAGTTGAGTCAGTAAGTATTCACCCATTTTCAATTTTCTCAAACAAAGATGGTATTTTGGGAATTGGCAATGAAGTTATAAAAATTAGTTCAAATTATATTTACAGTATGAATAAAGATTATTATTCAGCTAATTTAAATCTCGATTATACAAAACTTTCCAGCTCTAATGAGAATGTCAAAATGAGCTCCGTTAATAATTCTATCAAATTTAGAGCTAATCAATATATGGGTGTTACGCAGCTTATCTCTGAATATGGAGGAGCAAGGAGAATGGCAATATATTTATGGAAACAACAATATCTAATGGGAAATAGTGGCAGTACTTTTCAGCAAGTTGACTGTTGGGGTCAATATGAAAATTTTGGATGTGACGGATGGTTTTGCAGTTCTACTTGGAGGCCCGATTGGTGTTATAGTATGGATATGACAGGTAGTGTTTCAGTTGATCAAATAATTCCATCAACAGGTGCAAATTATCCATTAAAATTTTACATATCTACTTCCATTGGTCCGGTAAATGGTCCAAATTTAGTTGCACAAGTTCATGTTTATGAATCATTTGGCACGTATGCCAATATTACAAATGCTAGTGTGCAGTTAAATTGTAAAGACGGGAATGGGCATTTACAAGGTCTCTATTATAATTATTAACCTAAATATTAATTAATTTTTCAGCAATTTTCTCTGTAGGCTTTCTCATTGAGACATTTTCGATTTTCAATTAATTGCTAGCATAATTGAATAAGTGTTTTATATTTAATAAATAAAGGCTTAATGAGAAAGCCTATAGAAATAATTGCTGATATTAATCAAAGCAAATTTGGATGAGATTTTTCTTAAAATTAAGTATAGTTTTAATAATATTTAGTCATTGCAAATCCAATTATGACAACCTTGCAAACGGTCTGTACGCAGGCAATAAGTTAGTTGTATATGGGTCTATCGATAATGAAATCGGTTTCGTTGTGAAAGTAACTCATTCTATTCAACCAGTAGGAATATTCCAGGATTCTTTCGAGATTACGAATGCGCATATTGTATTGTATGAAAATGGAGATTCTATTAAGTCTATAACTAAAGGCAAACAAATCCTTTATGAAGGTTTTATTTATTCAGACTCAACCATTAAACCTAAAGTCGGAGCTCTTTATAAAATTAAAGTAACAGCAATAGGATATCCAACAGTTGAATCAGAAGAAGAACTTTTTTTAGAAAAACCGGATGTACGCGATACATCATTTGTACTTGGTCAAGGCGATTTTTACGGCAATCAGTTTTATGTCTTCAAGGGTAAATTATTTTTCGATTCTATTCAAACACATTTTTTTTCAATTACTTCTTTTAACAAAAATGATACATGTGCTGTAAATATTTCTTCCTCAAATAATTTAGGAAGTAAATATCAAATTTGCGACGCTTATTTATACCGTTCAACAGATTTTTTCGGCAGTTCTAAATGTTTTTTTTCAGGTGAGGAATTTATATGGGTTCTTGGGTTCAATCACACTTTAAGTCCTTTTACTAATTGTATCTCTACAACAACAAGCATAAGAGTTTCCGCCATCTCAAAAATTTATTTTGATTATAACAAATCGCTAAATCAACCCACAAGTCCACAAGATTTGAATTTCACAGAACCAAATACTGCCGTGAATAATATTAAAAATGGATATGGATATTTTTATACAAAAAATACTGCCATTTTTACAAAAAAAATTTAGTTTGAAATATAAATTACGATGAAAAAAACTTTCGAGCTACTTTTTTTTTCTTTATTATCAGTTAATTATTTAAATGCACAAAATGTTAAAATCTTTGGCTATGTTAGAGATTCTTTAAACGGCGAAACTTTAATAGGTGCCAATGTTTATGTAGAAAATAAACAAATTGGTTGTGCTACGAATAATTTTGGATTTTATACTCTCAATTTAGAAAAGACAAATAACGTAAATCTCCAAATCAGTTTTGCAGGTTATACAACTTTCAATCTTTCAATATCTCCACAATCTGACTCAACCATTAATTTTTTATTATCTCCAGTAACGCTACAACAAGTTGAAATAAAAAGCACCAAAATCAATGCTATCGGACACGGTGTTTTGAGTTTACCCGTTGAGCGTTTGCGCGCTATTCCAAGTTTAGCAGGCGAGACGGATTTAATAAAAGCACTTTCTCTCTTGCCGGGTATTGCAGGTGGTGCAGAGGGAACTTCAGCGATATATGTTCGAGGTGGAACACCAGACCAAAATTTAATGTTGCTGGACGGTGCTACGGTTTATAACACATCACATTTGTTCAGCTATTTTTCTGTTTTCAATCCTTTGGCTGTAAAATCTATTAATGTTTATAAAGGTGGATTTCCAGCGCGATATGGCGGAAGATTATCTTCTGTTTTAGATATTACAATGAAAGAAGGTAATAACCAAGAATCTAATACTGAAATGGCTATTGGTTTCTTAAATTCAAGTTTTATTACAGAAGGACCTATTAAAAAAAATAAAAGCTCTTATATGATTTCTGGTAGAGGCTCTTATTTGGGTTTATTCACTTACATTCCGAAAGTTATTTACGAAAATACTAAAATAAGTCAGAATATTTCATACAACAGCTTTTTTATTTATGATTTTAACGCCAAATTCAATTTCGATTTATCGAATTCCCAAAAACTTTTTATCAGTTCTTATATTGGTCAAGACATATACAGCAATGGTGAAAAATTATTTAGTTCTGATACGCGAACATCAACCAATTGGGCAAATCAAACCGTGAGTCTGCGTTACACAAATATCATTAAACCTAATTTTTTTGCCAATGTTCTCTTAAACTTCAATCGCTACAAACTTTTTAACGGTGGCACACGAATACGCGATACGACTTTTACCGATTATACATTCGAAAAAACGTCACTCATTCGAGATTACGTGGGTAAAATAAACTTCGATTATTACTTAGGTCAACATGCCATAAAATTCGGTGTAGAGTTTGGGCAACATCATTTTGAACCAAATAATTTGAGTGTGACCTCGCATCCACAAGATGTTGATGTTTATGCTGAAAGTCCAGTTTCAAAATACAGTGCTGTTTCCTCAGCGGCTTTTGTTGAAGATAATTTTTCAATTACGTCAAAACTATCTGCTAACGTCGGTCTGAGATTTTTAAATTTTAACGTTAATAGTGCCAATTACAACAGTTTAGAGCCTCGATTTTCTGCCAAATATCAAATCAATGTAAC
The DNA here is from genome assembly GCA_043758285.1 of Flavobacterium sp. GTDB lineage: Bacteria > Bacteroidota > Bacteroidia > Flavobacteriales > Flavobacteriaceae > Flavobacterium. Next base: position 914 of record JAYVNT010000286.1, on the reverse strand, counting down.
AAGTAAGCTTGAAGTATCTTACACGAAAATGGCGCAATACCTACACTTACTTACGTTTTCTAATGCTGGTGCGCCCAACGATATTTGGGCACCGAGTACAGATAAAATTCCTTTAGAGCGTGCAGAACAAAAAGCGATGAGTTATACTAAAAACTTCGTGGATATTGGTTGGTCTATGCAATTAGAAAGCTACTATAAAAATTTTTCGGATTTGGTTGATTACAAAAGCGGCACTAATCTATATTCAACAAAAGTAAATTGGGAAAACTTGATTGCCATTAACGGCATTGGTAGAGCTTATGGTTTTGAATTTCTACTTCGTAAAGATGCGGGTAGATTAAATGGTTGGATTTCCTATACTTTGGCAAAAAGCGAACGTCAATTTGTGGATATTAATAACGGTAATTGGTTTCCTGAGCATTACGATCGTCGCCATAATTTTAATGTCGTTGCACAGTATAAATTCTCAGACCGATGGACAATTAATTCAAATTTTGTTTATCAATCAGGATATGCTATTAATTTACCTGACGCTTTAGTTTTGAATGATTATGGTTTTACCAATCCTATATATTTCTCAAGAAATAATGCAAGAGCGCCAGCATACAATCGTTTAGATATTTCTTTCACAAAAAAGAGACTTACAAAAAAAGGGAATGAAGTGAGTTGGACTTACGGTATTTACAACTTGTATGGTTACAATAATCCGTACGCTGTGAGCTATGCTTTTGGATCGCAGCTTGCCAACAATCAAAATGCTTTTATTTTTAGTGGTTACATTAAAGTTCAATCTTTTCTTAATTTCATTCCGAGTGTCAGCTATTCGTTAAAGTTTAAATAGTTTTTAAGACATCACTTTTCAAGCAGGAAAAAATGTTTTGTTAATTTAATTGTTTCACATAATCCGTATTTGT
>JAYVNT010000285.1:0-14898 GCA_043758285.1 Flavobacterium sp. | reverse complement strand
AATCGGAGATCGTTATCCAAGTGGTGTTTACAACGTTGTTGTAACACAAGGAGAAGAAGTTAAAACACTTCGAGTGATCAAGAGATAAGTAACACATTTATAAAAGCAAAAAGACCTTCGAGAAATCGAGGGTCTTTTTTTGTCTGTATGGGGTGATAGGTAATTATGTAAACAACTAAACAAATTTTATTACCACAAATAAATCCCATCAATATCCATATGCTACCCTTGGGTAGAACTGAATTCTAAAACTGGGGCAGATAACGTCTGTGAAAATAAAGTTGGAGCATGCCTTTACAATATCTAGATTCATGTGAAATTTTATCCAAAACATCTTTACCAATTGTTCAATTTTTAAACCAAATAGCTTTTATTGGAATCCAAAAGAGATTGTTTATTGGATGTAAACAATTGTCCATAATTTGTGTAGTTAAACCCTTGTTTGTTTTGTTGAATTCCTAATTTAGTAGTTTTAAGACTTTTGCAAGTAGGGAAGCACTTTTTTGTGAGCTTTTCATAAATAAATTTTTGTTAACGTCTCATTATATTATGCCTCACAGCATTTTTACAACTATTTTTGAGTTTTATTACCGACTAATAGTCCCGCAATAACTGCTAAAATGTTTTTAAATATTGGATTGATAGATGTTTTGTTTTAAAATAATTTATTAAATCATAAATAACATTGTGTTTATTGTTTTGTAATAATTCATTTTTTTACTCTTACTACACTCAATTATTTATTACAACCATAACACTTTTAATAGAAACAAAAAACAAAACTAATTAATTTTCCTTAAATTCGTAGCACTAAAAACACCACATGAAAATTGCAATCGTATGCTATCCAACCTTTGGAGGTAGTGGAGTAGTAGCTACAGAACTCGGACTAGAACTCGCCCATCGAGGTCACGAAATCCACTTTATTACCTATCGTCAACCGGTGAGATTAGCACTCTTAAACTCAAAGGTGCATTACCATGAAGTTAATGTTCCTGAATATCCTTTGTTTCACTATCAACCATACGAGTTAGCACTTTCCAGTAAGTTGGTAGACATGGTGAAACTCTATAAAATTGAATTATTGCACGTTCATTATGCCATTCCACATGCGTATGCGGGTTATATGGCAAAGCAAATGCTGAAGAATGAAGGAATAAAAATCCCGATGGTAACTACACTTCACGGAACTGATATTACTTTGGTTGGAAATCATCCAGTATACAAACCTGCCGTTACTTTTAGTATAAATAAATCGGATATTGTGACTTCGGTTTCCAAAAGTCTAAAAGATGAAACTAATAAATTGTTCAATATCAAGAAAGAAATTCATGTAATTCCGAATTTTATTGAGCTTGATAAAATCCGTAATGAAAGTCAAATTTCCTGTCATCGTTCAGTAATGGCAAAAAAGGAAGAACGCATCGTTACTCATATCAGTAACTTTAGAAAAGTAAAACGTATTCCAGATATCATAAAGATATTCTATAAAATTCAACAAAAGATTCCAGCCAAGCTAATGATGGTTGGTGATGGTCCAGAAAAATCAAGAGCTGAACAACTTTGCAAAGAACTTGGCATTCAGGACAAAGTAATTTTCTTTGGAAACAGCAACGAGATTGACCAAATTCTTTCTTATTCCGATTTGTTTTTATTGCCTTCGGAAACCGAAAGTTTCGGTTTAGCTGCCCTCGAAGCTATGGCATGGAGTGTTCCTGTAATCTCGAGTAATTCTGGCGGATTGCCAGAAGTAAACTTTGATGGAATATCAGGTTATCTCAGTGACGTTGGTGATATTGACAGTATGGCCGAGAATGCTTTAAAAATACTTTCAGATGATGAAACTTTAGCCCAATTTAGAGAAAAAGCATTAGGGGTTGCCCAACAATTCGACATCAAAAACATATTGCCATTGTATGAAGCATTGTATCACGAAGCCATTAACACTTCCAAATGAAAAAAATAATTTCAATTTTAGTAATTGCGCTGTTTTATTCGTGTTCTCCAACTAAGAATACAGTCAAAAAACCTTTGTATGAAGTATTATTGGTCAATAATGATGGCGGTGCAAACATCAAGTTCTATGAAGTATTGACAGAATCAAAAGAAATCAAAATGCTTTTGGGAGATGAAACGCTGCGCAAAAAAATAAAAGCTGACGATTTAACCAACTCTAATTTTATAATCCTCAATACTGGCCCAACGCTCGAAAACAAAAATAAAGTAACAATCGAAAAAGTCATTGAAACTCCAACACAAATAGAAGTTTACATCAAAGACAATCAAAAAAACATTGATGCAGTTCAAACAGATGATGAAACCTTATATCCTTATACAGTGGTAAAAATCAATTCGAAGAAACCCATTGTTATTAAATAAAAAAATCCCGTTTTGAGCTTCTCAAAACGGGATTTTTTTATAAATCAAATGATTAAAAACGGTAACGAATTCCTAAACCAATGTCTGGACCGAAGTTGTTTTCTCTATATCTATTAGTTCCATCACCATTGTTATTCAAATAAAACTCAGGTCTAAGGTCTAAAGATAACTGAATTGGAGCTTCTTGAAAGTTATATTCAATACCAATATCACCAGCAGCAAGAAGTATAGTTCCGCTAGCGCTATAACCATTATAGTCATATCTCCAGCTTCCAATTCCTGCACCAACACCAGCATACCAATTGAACCCTTTGTCAATATCCCAAACCCATTGGTAAAGCCCAACCAGTTTAAAGGCATCAACATTTTTGCTGTTTCTAAAGCCCAAATCCAACTCTAATCGATTGTTTTTAGACAATCCTCTTTGATAGGATATTTCCCCGCCAAAACCATCGTTGCTTCCTAAACGGAGTCCTAATGCATTCTTCGAAAAGTCCTGAGCTTGTGCGCTAAATGCCAATCCCATTAGCATAAAAGCAGATAAAATGATTTTTTTCATTATTTAATTTTTTTAAGGTTATTGATGCAAATATCTAAAATTTCATAATACCATCCTTATACTATTTAACAATTTTATTATACAATTTTATAACAAATTAAATTAGTATCAAACCCAGTTCCTCAATGTGTGCTCTTTTCAATAAAACAAGTAACCCCTCTGTTCAAATCTTACGAGCGTTGTAAAAACCATATTAGCCGATGTATAAACCATATTTATGACCTGCACAACCATATTTTCCACCTGCCAAATCATAATGCCCCAACGGCATAGTATCACTTTAAAAGTTTATAGTTTATCTTTTCAATACTAAATAAAGTTTATACTATATTTGTTTAAAACAAGAGCAAATGGCAGGAAATAGTTACGGGACACTTTTTAAACTGACTACTTTTGGCGAGTCACACGGTGACGCTTTAGGTGGCATTATCGATGGTTGTCCCCCAGGAATTAAGCTTGATTTGAATGCTATTCAAATTGAAATGCAACGCAGAAAACCAGGACAATCTTCCATTGTTACCCAACGAAAAGAAGAAGACGAAGTACAATTACTATCAGGTCTTTTTGAAGGCAAAACCACCGGAACACCAATAGGATTTATTATTCCAAACACCAATCAAAAGTCCGATGATTACTCGCATATCAAGGATAGTTACCGTCCAAGCCACGCCGACTATGTCTATGAAAAAAAATACGGCATCCGCGATTATCGCGGTGGCGGAAGAAGTTCTGCTCGTGAAACAGCTTGCAGAGTAGTTGCAGGAGCAATTGCAAAACAAGTTTTAGCCACCATCAAAATCAATGCTTTTGTATCTTCCGTTGGCGAAATATTCATAGACAAATCCTATCAGGATTTAGATTTTTCTTTAACCGAAACCAATGCCGTCCGTTGTCCCGATTTGGCTACAGCCGAAAAAATGGAAAACTTCATCAAAGAAATTCGCAAAGAAGGTGACACCGTTGGAGGAACTATAACCTGTGTCATTCAAAATGTTCCAATAGGTTTAGGAGAACCTGTTTTCGATAAACTCCATGCCGAGTTAGGAAAAGCAATGCTTTCTATCAATGCCGTAAAAGGTTTTGAATTCGGCAGCGGATTTTGTGGTGCCAAAATGAAAGGAAGCGAACATAACGATTTATACAACGAAGACGGAACTACCAAAACCAACCTTTCTGGCGGAATTCAAGGCGGTATTTCAAACGGAATGGATATTTATTTCAGAGTGGCTTTCAAACCTGTAGCAACCTTGATACAGAAACAAGAAGTACTAACCAATGAAAATACCTTAGTCGAACAACAAGGCAAAGGAAGACACGATCCTTGTGTTGTTCCAAGAGCAGTGCCTATAGTCGAAGCTATGGCAGCAATAGTCTTGGCCGACTTTTATTTACTTAACAAAATTTATCAGAAATAAATGAGCACCATCGAAACTCAAAAAAAATCCCTTTTTCCCAATCTTACCGTTCAAATTTTAATTGCCATGATTGTTGGCGGATTGCTAGGCATATTCATTCACAAAAATTATATACCAGATGATGCCAAAAGTTTCAGTGATAAAATAAAAATGCTTGCCACAGTTTTCATCCGATTGGTGCAGATGATTATCTCGCCATTAGTTTTTACCACGTTAGTAGTTGGAATTGCAAAGCTAGGCGATATCAAAGCCGTTGGACGAATAGGAGGAAAGGCGTTGGGTTGGTTTTTCTCGGCATCGCTTGTTTCATTACTTATAGGAATGTTTTGGGTAAATACGTTGCAACCCGGCGTTGGTTTAAAATTAGGAAATTTAGATGTTACATCCGCTTCAGAGGTAGCTGAAAAAGCTGATGGCTTTTCGGCTCAAAACTTTGTAGAACATATTATTCCAAAAAGTATAGTCGAAGCTATGGCAAATAACGAAATATTGCAAATAGTAATTTTTTCTATCTTCTTCGGATTAGCTGCGGCTTCTATTGGTGCTAATGCAAAACCAGTCGTTACTTCTTTGGATAAAACATCGCATATCATTTTAAAAATGGTAAACTATGTAATGAAGTTTGCACCTATAGGAGTTTTTGGAGCCATTGCAGGTGTTTTTGCTATCAAAGATGTCAATGAATTATTGGTAACTTATGCTAAGTTTTTCAGCTCTTTTCTAGTTGGTATAGGTTCGCTATGGTTGTTTTTATTGGTTGTTGGTTTTATTTTCTTAAAAAAAAGAATGATTACGCTGCTCAAACACATTGTTTCACCTTTAGTAATTGCCTTTGGAACTACGAGTAGTGAAGCTGTTTTCCCAAAACTGACCGAAGAACTAGAACGATTTGGTGTAAAAGATAAAATAGTTTCATTTATGTTACCATTAGGATATTCTTTCAATTTAGATGGTAGCATGATGTACATGACTTTTGCAAGCATTTTTATCGCTCAAGTCTATGGCGTTCATTTGGATACTGGAACACAAATGACAATGTTATTGGTCTTAATGCTAACCAGCAAAGGGATTGCTGGCGTGCCAAGAGCAAGTTTAGTTGTCGTAGCGGCAACCTGTGGAATGTTTAAAATACCTATTGAAGGCATAGCATTAATATTACCTATAGATCACTTCTGTGACATGTTCAGAAGCGCAACAAATGTCTTGGGTAATGCTTTAGCTACCTCAGTTGTAGGTAAATGGGAAAAAGATAGTTAAATAATGATGTTATTTAAAATAGTTTATTAAATTTGTTCACTTATAACTAAAAAAATATTTTACATGAAAAAATTATTACTATTCTCTATGCTTTTTGTAGGTTTAAATTCTTTTGCACAGCTAACTTGTGCAACTGCTACAAACATTACTGCTAATGGGACTTTAACATGTCCAGCAATTACAGGTACTTATGTTGCTACTTGTTTAGCATCTTCAACAGGAATAAAAGCAATTTGGTACAAATATACACCAGCTGCTAATGGTGAGATTACTGTTTCTACGGTTTTAGCAGCCAATAGTATAGCTACTACTGATACCAGAGTTTCTATTTTAAAAGGTGCTTGTGGTACACAAACATGTGTTGATTCTAATGATGACGTAGATCCAAATGCTGCAACTCCTGATTACAGATCTAAAATAATTGTTCCTGTTGCGGCTGGAACTACTTACTACATTGAATGGGATAGTAGATGGGCAGCGACTGGTTTCCAATTTACATTCAACTTTACTGCAGCTTCATGTATTAGACCTGGAGCAGCTGATTTTTATTTACCAGATACATACACCACAAACAGTGTTAGATTAGTATGGAACCAAGCTATTGGAGCTCCTGCTTCTTATGATGTTGATTGGAATACTGATTTTGCTGCTGCGGCAGGAACTGGAACTATTGTAAATTCGCCAGCTGGAGCATTAACCTACGCTACATCTACACTAACTGCTTTACCAGCAAATCAAAATTTTAGATATTTTGTAAGATCTAATTGTGGTGCCACTCAAAGTGCTTGGCAAGGACCAAATTATGCTTATTTAGGGGTAGTTTTACCTTATTCAAATGATTTTAATTCTGCAGCTAATAATTATACAGATGGTTTTATCGGCTTTTCTTTATTGAGTAATAGTACAACTGCAACGCCTCCTATCTTAGAAGACGGCGCAAATGCAGTTTCTGGAGATGGAAGTTTAATGTTTACTTCAAACAGTACTACGGCAGTATCAAATAGATGGGCATATTCAAGAGCAGTGAGCTTAGTTGCTGGTGAAGTAGTTACGTTAAATTTTAAAACAAGATTATATGCACAAGGAACTACAGTAGTTACCCCGATGACAATGGATGTAACTGTTGGTTCTTCACAAGGATCTGCAAACCAAACAGAAATTATAGGTTCATTAACTGAGTCAACTGATACTCAATATAATAATCAATCATTTACGTATACTGCATTAACTGATGGAGTTTACAATTTTGGTTTTCACAATAACTCTCCAATAGGAGCAACTCAAACTTATTTATTCTTTGATAGTTTAAATATTTCTTCTGTATTATCAACAAACAATTATTTGTTGTCTAAATTCAATGTTTATCCAAATCCAGCAACTAATGTTATCAATTTCTCTAACAATGCAAATGCAATAGTTAGTTCAGTTGAAATGTCGGATTTGAATGGAAGAGTAATTAAATCAGTAAAAGTTAATGCTACTGAAGGTCAAATTTCAGTTAATGATTTAGCAATTGGTGTTTATATGATGAAAATCATAACGGATCAAGGTGTTGCCATTAAAAAAATTGTTAAGCAATAATTTTTTATAAATACGCAAGAAGCCATCAGAAATGATGGCTTTTTTTATGCTAAAAATTTGGATTGAAGTTCAGGGGTCGGAATCATACAACTTTCGTTTTTACCAAACCATTTGTACCTGTTTTTGGCAATGAAGTCATAAACTAGATTTAAAAATCTAGTGGGCAGAATAGAAAAGAAACCTAAACATTTAAATATTCCACCTAAACCTTGAGCTATTCTTAATACAGCTTCCGATTTATAGTAATAAGCGACTTCTGACTCGTAAAATAAGATGCTATCAATTTTAGTTAAATCAATCCCTACGTGATTTACTATTTGAATTCCAAGCTCTGATTGCAGTGATACAAATCTAAACACATCATTAGAATCATGCCTAATTATAAATTGAACCGAAGAATCACAAAGGTTGCAAACACCATCAAAAAGAATTATCTTTTTATTATTTGGCAATTCTGTTATTTTCATTTTTTTATTTTGCTTGAACAAATTCTAACTGTTCCAAATTTACTTTAGAAGTAAAAACTCCATAATTGACTACTGCTTTACTTTTTTCAATTTTATCTATAGTTCCAACTGCTTTCCCGTCAAACATTCTAACACGATCTCCAACTTTTAAAATTACTTTTGGTTTCTCAACAGGTAGTGCTTTTAATTTTTTTTCCTTCTTTTCTGCTCTAATTTCTTCCACTTTAACCGTTACTTCTTTTATCACTTCTTTTTCTTTCTCTTTTTTTACAATGTTTTCTTTGACAGATGCTTTTCGTCGCTTTGAGTTTTCAATTTCAACTAGTTTAAGAAATTCGCCAAGTAATGTTTTTTTATCTTTATTGTTAAAATAATTCTCCGAAATAGCATCTATTTTCTGTCCAATGTAAATTAACTTCTGATTGCTGTCATACAACTCCTGATAGCTTTCAAGCTTTTGCTTAATTTTTACATTAATACTTTCCATCTTCTTACTTTCATCACGTGCTTTGATTTCTTCTTCTTTAAGATTCAGCGAAGTTTTCTCCAATTTAGAACGCTCTTTTTGAAGTGTTGCAATAGTTTTGTCAAAGCGAACTTTCCCGCTTTCTATTTTCTTTTTGGCACGATTTATTAGTCCATAAGGAATACCATTTTTTAAAGCAACTTCAAAAGTAAACGAGCTTCCAGCTTGTCCCAAAATCAATTTATACATTGGCTCTAAAGACTTTTCATCAAAAAGCATGTTCGCATTTGATGCAAATGGCAATTCGTTTGCGAGAATTTTTAAATTAGAATAATGGGTCGTGATAATTCCAAAAGCTTCTCGATGATAAAATTCCTCCAAGAATATTTCTGCCAAAGCACCACCTAATTCCGGATCAGAACCAGTACCAAATTCATCAATCAAGAATAAGGTTTTGTCATTGCATTTCTTGAGAAAATAATTCATATTCTTTAATCGATAACTATAGGTACTCAAATGATTTTCTATTGATTGATTGTCGCCAATATCAGTCAGAATTCTATCAAATAAGAACGTTTTGCTGCGTTCATGAACTGGAATTAGAATACCACATTGCAACATTAATTGAAGTAACCCAACGGTTTTTAAAGAAATAGTCTTTCCGCCAGCATTCGGTCCAGAAATAACAATAATTCTACTTTCATTATTCAATTCAATGGTTTGCGGAAAAGTGGCTTCCTTCTTTTCAAGATTACTTAAAAATAAAATGGGATGGAAGGCGTCACGAAAATAAAGATGCTTTTCATCAGTAATGGTGGGTAAAACAGCATTAATTTTATTAGCATATTTAGCTTTTGCTGCGATAACATCTACATCACTCAGAAAATCTTGATATTGTCTCAGTAGTGCTATAAACGGTCGAATATCATTCGATAAAAATTTTAAAATTCGAGTGATTTCTTCCTTTTCTTCATATTCTAAATTACTTAATTCTCTGGAGTAGTGGAGTGTCGTTTCGGGTTCAATATAAGCAATACTGCCTGTCTTTGAGCTGCCTAGAATGGAACCTTTCACTTTTCGACGGTACATAGCTAAAACCGCTAAAACTCTTCTATTCTGAACAAAACTTTCTTTGATTTCGTCCAAATAGCCCAAAGAATTATATTGGCTCATGGCTTGCCCAAAACTTTGATTTACTTTGCTACGAACCAAGTTCATATCCCGGCGAATATTCACTAAATCGGGCGAAGCATTGTTTTTTATCTCGCCATACTTGTCAACGATTTCATCGATTTTTTGTATTATGTATTTGGTGTATTCAACTTGTAGTGCTTTTGCGTTGAGTTTTGGATAGTAATCATGGAACTTTTTGAAGAATAATAGCAACCCATTCACAGTTTCTGAAAGTGACGCTATTTTTCTAAAGCTGCCAACTTCCAAGAAACTATCTTCTATCGCAAGAAATTTTATATCATTCGTTAGATTATCAAACCCATGATTGGGAATAGCATTATTATTGGAAAATGATGATAGATATTCTGAGGTTTGTTGTAATGCATTTAGTAACGTTTCCTTGTCTTTAAAAGGAATAATTTCTAATGCTTTTTCTTTTCCAATTTCGGTATTGCAGCGTTCTGAAATGGTTTGCAAAACGGTGCTGAATTCTAAATCTTTTAGTGTTTTATCTGTAATCGAAATCATTAAATCAGTGTCTAAGGTTCAAAGTTACAAAGGATGCCATCCATAATGCGACAGAAAATGTTATTTTTGGTAAAATTTTATGAGATGTTTAGTGATATCCATTCTTCATGGCGAAATGTACTTTCAAACGAATTTGGAAAACCCTATTTCGAAAAGTTAATTGCTTTTATAAATGAAGAATATGCAACTAAAAAATGCTTTCCTCAACCAGCTGAAATCTTTGCTGCTTTCAATCATTGTTCCTTTGATAAGGTAAAAGTGGTCATTATTGGTCAAGATCCATATCACGGATTTGGTCAAGCTAATGGATTGTGTTTTTCAGTAAATGATAACATTACTTTTCCACCATCGCTTATTAATATTTTTAAAGAAGTCCAAACAGATTTAGATATTCCAATTTCAATTTCAGGCAATTTAAAACGTTGGGCAGATCAAGGGGTTTTATTACTTAATGCAACTTTAACTGTCAGAGAAAGCGAAGCAGGAAGCCATCAAAAGCAAGGATGGGAAACTTTTACCGATGCAGTTATTCAAAAAATATCGGACGAAAAAGAAAATGTTGTATTCTTACTTTGGGGAGGATTTGCACAAAAGAAAGGAACAAAAATTGACCGTGCTAAACACTATGTTTTAGAATCTGGACATCCATCTCCATTAAGTGCTAATCGTGGTTTTTGGTTTGGAAACAAACATTTTAGTAAAACCAATACGTATCTACAAAGTTTAGGTAAAACAACGATAGAATGGTAATTACCTTAGTAACCTAAAATGGGGGTTAGTCTAAAGTAAGCGCGCCCAGTATTTCCTCATCCATAAAAGGCCCACCAGGATATTTAGCGGTATAATCAAGATTGAGCCAAACATTCCCTCGTTCATCAATATGGTAATTAAGGGTTTTGTGGTAGCTTTCTTTGGGAAACAAAACTTTTTTGATGGCATAATTAATATGCTCTAAATCTTTTCGAGTTCCAATCAATAGTTCGGGATAAATATGTCCTTTGGTATGGATTAGTCGTGGTGTTCCTCCAATAGATTTAATGCAAGCTGCCATAAAAACTGAGTGATCATCGCAATCGCCCGAAAGATATTCTAAGGATTCGGTGGCATTAGCAATATAATCATGCCCTTTGGGATCACTTACGTAATTCCATCTGGAATTTATTTCTTTGAAAACGGCAAACGATTGAATAAGTGTTAAATAATCGTAGTATCCTTTTACATGTTTAAAATGTTTGTTGATAGCCATGATTGCAAAGTTTCTAATCTTAGGATTTTGATATTCTATGGCATCAATAATTTTAGATTTGTTTGGGAAAGGCAATAATTTATCTATAATGATGTCTTGCGGATACGGATCGTCATTCATGGTGTATATTATCGAACGATATTCTTCAAACACGTTTTGAAAACTGTACTTGCCCGATATAGTTCCAAAAAGTAATAGGATTAAGTAGAGTATTACCGAGATTAATGTCACTCGTCTCATAAATCGTAAAATGAGCTGAATAGCTGCCAGAATAAAAAGAAACAATACAATTCTATCGATGTTATGTGCCCAATCGAGCGTCATAAAATTGTGATGGGCAATAATAAAAACAGGGATGGTAATCAGAATATTTAAGATAAAAATGATAATCATGTCCCACGGACTTTTTATCCTGAACTTCTCTCTAAGTTTTTGATAAGTAAGCTGCGCTGATTTTATCATAGTGCCAATAGTAAAAGCTAGATGGCTTTTACTATTTCAGCAAAAGTACCTTTTTTATCGATAATTTTCAGTTCAAACAATTGATTTTGGATATTGTTTAACACTTTTTCTTCCAATGGTTTTTGTGACCATTTAGTCAACGATAACCATTCTTGAATGTCTTCCAACTTTTGATGGTATTTTGATGCCAACGTTCTGTCTATACTCGGAATGTCTTTGAACTCGTTGGTGGTATTATTTATCGTTTCTAAAATTAATGCGACACTTTGTTTATTAGCTGCCAAAAATTCATTTCTAACTGCAATCACAAAACAAGGCCAGGGTGTTGGACAATCGGCAACACGACGAAAAACGCCTTTATCAACCAAAGGTTTGGTCATAAAACGTTCCCACATAAAGTAATCGGCTGTGCCATTAGTTAACGCTTCAACAGCGCCATCAATGGTATTGACAACCTCAAACTGCAATGTTTCCGTATTCCAATTTTGATTTTGCGCATTTACATACGCCATCAAATGCGAACCAGAGCCGTAACGCGAAATGGCAACTTTAGTATTTTCTAAATCAGTTAGTGATTGATATTTTGAATTTGCAGCTACATGAATTCCCCATATCAATGGGCTTTCTACATAAATCTGAACTATCGAACAATCGTTTCCAGCAACAATATCTTTGACTATGCCTTCCGTTAGAATAACTGCCATGTCGGTCTCGCCATCGCGAAGCATTTGACACATTTTACCTGTTCCTTCAGGAATATCTGTCCACTGCAAGTCAATGCCCATTGCTTCGAACTCACCATTTTCTATGCACATCTGCCACGGCAAGTTAAAATGTTCAGGAACTCCAACTATTTTTATTTTTTTCATGTTTTATAAATTATTGAAGAAAGCAGAAAGAGAAAAGATACTATTTTAATGAAAGTTTATAACTTGCTTCTTGCTTTTAGTTTCTATTTCTTTTTGGGTTTTCCAACTGCCACCATTTCCATTTCACGCCATCTTCAGCGGTATATACCTCCATCGGGGTCATGCCCACTTTTTCTAAAATATGATTAGAAGCACCATTATCATTATGCGTGTAGGCATTCATTATTTTGATATCCATTTGGTTAAAACCATAATTCAACCAAGCTATTGAAGCTTCGGTGGCATATCCATTTCCCCAAAACTTTTCATCCAACCGATAACCATAATCAAAGAAATTAGTATTGCCGTTTTCAATATGGTCATGCACAAACTTTATCCCTGTCCAACCAATGAATTCGCCAGTTTCCTTTAGAATGGTGGCAAAGCGACCGATATTATTTCTTTCGTATTGGCTTTGAACATATTCTATGGTTTTGATTGTTTCTTCAATGGCTAGCGTTGGTTTTTGCCAAAGATATTTATGCACTTCCGGATTAGAATCCATAACAAACATCGCTTCCGCATCCGAAAGTTCTAAAGGACGAAGCAGTAGTCGGTCAGTTTCAAGTATTAGATTCATTTCCAAATTTTCAAATTGAATAATTTTCAAATTTACTCCGCCAACTTCCCCAAAGCATACTGTATCAAAGCGTCAACTGCTTTATACGGATCAGCACTAAAAGTTCCGTTAGCACGATTGGCAATAATAGCGTTCAATGACAAACAATTATGTCCCATGAGCTTCCCTAAACCATAAATAGCCGAAGTTTCCATTTCAAGATTAGCCATTCTAACGCCATCAAAACTGAAGCTGTCCATCTTATCGTTCAAACTAGGGTCTTGAATGGCTAACCGCAATACTCTTCCTTGCGGGCCATAAAAACCACCAGCAGTTCCAGTAATTCCTTTGTGCATTTGGTCACTGTCAAACTTGTTTTTCAACACTTCCGAACAAGAGATGATACAAGGTTTTCCTTTTCTCATATCCCAATTGGTGTGTTTTATAAAAGCATCCTCCATATCATTTTCGGTAATGTCATCAATCACGTAGGAGCGAAGCATGTTGTCCAATCCAAGACCGTATTCGCCCATCACAAAACTATCTACAGGAATATCTTCTTGTAACGAACCCGAAGTGCCAATACGTACAATGTTCAGTGAAATCAATTTTTCTTTTGGCTGACGCGTTTCCATATCAATATTTACCAACGCATCCAACTCATTCATTGTAATGTCAATATTGTCAGGGCCAATTCCGGTAGACATTACCGTAATTCTTCTGCCTTTGTAAACTCCAGTTTGGGTTTTAAACTCCCGCTTTTGGGTTGAGAATTCGATGCTGTCAAAAAACTGTGTTATTTTTTCAACCCTGTTTTGGTCGCCCACAAAGATGATGTCGTGAGCAATATGCTGTGGTTTTAGGTTTAAGTGATACACACTTCCGTCAGGGTTTAATATTAATTCCGATGATTTAATCATTATCTCTTTATTTATTTAATTTATTATTTGAACTGCTCACTGCTACTGAACACTGAACACTGAATACTTTTTCAACCGCCAACGCGCTTTACTTTAAAACCCTTATCTTTTAATAAGTTCATTATTTTATCGCGGTAATCGCCTTGAATGATGATAGCACCATCTTTAAAAGTGCCGCCAACACTCAGTTTGGTTTTCAATTCTTTAGCCAATATTTTAAAATCTTCTTCGCTACCTTCATAACCTTCAATGATGGTGGTGGCTTTGCCTTTACGCCTTTCATACTTGCAAATCATGGGTTCTTTTTGGATAAAAAGTTCATGATGGTGTTCTTCAACCGCATCCGGTTCGTTTGAAGGTTGATGGGTAGGAAATAGTTTTTTTAGCTGATCTTGTAAATCCATAGTGTTCTCAAAATACAAAAAGTAAAAATCCAAACCTCAAGGATTGTTGAGATTTGGAGATTACTATCCAAAGGTAAAGATTTATTTTTTGATTAACGCTTATTCTAGTACTCTTTCGTGCAAGAATTCATTTGTAGAGGCAGTTTTAAAGCATTTTTAGATGGATTGTAAGTGCTCCGTAACCTATTACAAATGCAATTAAATCTTGCAAGTTTGCAACATTTTTCGCCATTTCGTGAAACCGCTGTTATGCGCATTTTATTTTCGTTAGTTCCATATTGCACTTAAAGTATTGTATTTATTGACTTTATAAAAATTGTAAGTTCTAAATAATGCAACAAAAAGCAATGAAATACTTGTTTTGTTATACCAATTGTTGTACCTTCGTATCACGTTGCATCCGATTGAAATAGCAGTATTTCCAATACTTTCACTTCTTTGCATTGCTTTACAAATATAGTACAACATTTCTAACTTCCTAACACTATGGCATCAATAAGACTAATTTTAAGAACACATCAGGCAGACCAAACCGGACACAGCCCATTGTATATCCGAATTATAAAAGATAGAA
>JAYVNT010000284.1:0-5065 GCA_043758285.1 Flavobacterium sp. | reverse complement strand
GTTGTTGACAATTGGTAAATGTTTCGTGCAATTGCTGGTCCAAATCATTTCTATCAGTGAGTATTACCAAAGTTGGATTTTCCATTCGTGGCTCAATGATTAATTTACCCGAATAAAAAACCATACTCAAACTTTTGCCACTGCCTTGCGTGTGCCATATTACGCCACCTCGTCTGTCGCCTGATTGTGAACTGGCATTTACAGTACTTTCTACGGCTTTGTTTACTGCGTAATATTGGTGATAAGCCGCTACTTTTTTAAGTGTTTTGGTATCGCTTTTTTCAAAAACTATAAACTGACGAATTAAATCTAAAAGCGTTTGTTTGTTCAACATTCCGTTGAACATTATTTGCATTTGCATATCCAAATGACTGGCTTCTGTTTTGCCGTCTTTGGTTTTCCAACTCATAAACCTGCCAAAGTCGCTGGTAACAGTTCCGCACAAAGCATCCCAACCATCGCTTATAATTAGTAATTCGTTGTAAGTAAAAAGCGAAGGAATGGCTTGTTTGTAGGTTTGTAGTTGGTTGTATGCCGATTTTATTGTTGCGTTTTCATCTACTGCATTTTTCAATTCTATTACTACCAATGGCAAACCATTGACGAACAATATAATATCGGGTCTTTTGTTTTGACTGCCTTCAATTATTGTGAATTGGTTGATTGCTAAAAATTCGTTGTTTTCTGCATTTTCAAAATCTACGATATATACTTTTTCACCTCTTATTCCATCGGCTGTTCTTACTTCTATATCTACACCTTCGGTTAGGTATTTATGAAATGTTTCGTTGTTGATTAAGGCGTTTGGGCTTTCGGTACGCAAAACTTTTTTGAGTGCATCTTCTTTGGCATCTTGGGTAATAGTTGGATTAAGTTTGTCAATAGCATCACGCAAACGAGTAGCCAAAACTATATCGGTATATTGGCGTTCTGGGTGTTCGCCATCAGGCGAAATATTTAAACCGTTTAGGTAGTTGAAACCCAAACTTTGCAAATACCCGAGGGCAATTTCCTCTATTTCGTTTTCGGTAATGCTGTTCTTCATCTTAATTTTTCATTTCAATTTTCCCACACATCAACTTTGGTAAAAGTGTATCTCTGGTTTGTGTTAATAATTGGATTTGAAGCAAGTTATTCTCCATTTTTATAAACATACTCTCTACGATTAAATGATATTTCTTTACTACCTCTACGGGTGGAACTAAAATTTCCAATTGTTGAATTAACGCTTGGCTAATATTTTGTTGAGCTGAACCGCTTGCTTGGCTTATAATGTTGTTTCTATTAATTTTAAAATATTCAAAGAAATAAGTAAATGGATACCTACCATTTTCAATAACTGCACATATCGCTTGATTACAAGTTGTATCTCTGGTTGTAATTGCATATTCGCCAACAGTTGCACCATACATTGCCACCAAAACAGAATATTTAGGTATTAATTTTGCAGATGAATTTTTTACAGCATCAACCGTAATTTTTTCCTCAGTATCAAAAATAAAACTGCCGTTTAGTTCTTTTGACTTAACCCAATTTATTGTGCCGTTCTCATAATAATCTTCTTTTGCTCTACTTGGTGTTCCGCCTGAACTTGTTTTATACATTTCTTGGACGGTTCCTATTCTCCACCCTTTCGGCAAACGATTTTCTAACTCTCCACTAAAATTTGGAAAATTAAAATCTATAAACCACTCCTTAAAAATAGCTTGTGCCATAGCTTCTAAGGTTTGGTTCATTTGTAGGTTCAGTTCTATTTTGTCGTCAAGGGAAGAAAGGATTTGGGCGATTTGTTGTTGTTCGTTTTTGTCTGTAGGTGCAGAAAATTCATATTCCCGAAGTAAACCAAGCCCAACATTTTTTATTGTTGTACCCGAAGCATTGTTTTTGATATAGTTTTGAAAATGGTCGTTTGCCAATACGTATCTCACAAACTGTTTATCAAAATCTTCATTGATATTGAGGTATGCTGCACTCTTACCTAAAATACACATTTCGTTATTGTACAGTGCTACATTTCCGATTGTGCCATTTATGCCAAGCAAAATTGTTTTATCAGATAAATCTTTTTTGTATTTTATAAATTCTTCTTCGGTTACTTTTTTGGTATTTGAGTTTATAACAATCTTACCATCTACCAAATTACTGCCATTGATAAAGTAGTATTCGCCATTCTCATCATAATTCGGTGTGCCGTGAAGTCCGTCACCTAATTTAGTAACAACGTCCTTACCTAACGTATATATTTTCCATTCACTCATATTAATTCAGGTTCAAAGGATGTTTCAATAATATCTTTTGTTTCATCATCTGCTAATGTTGTTTTAGCAACTACAATTTGGTCTTTCTTTTCTGCGTCATTTGTAAAGAATATTTTAATGCTTGAATGAATGATTAGGTTTTCTTCAAGGTCTTCGTTTGGTGGCATTCGTTCTACATTGGTGCAAGTATCCATAATTTCAAAGTTTTCAATTTTGAAATTTGTTTCTTCAAAACATATTTCTGTTTTTGTTTTTAAGCCATCAAACAGATAATCTTTGAAATAATCGGTTTGAGCAAAATCGTAAATCGCTCTTTCTTTTATATAGAGTTCGTAATCTTTTTCTATTTCGGTGGTTACATTATTTTCGTCAGCCATTATTGCAATATGCTTATTCCATTTGGCTTTAAACTCCAATTGGCAATTGCTGTAATCAGTATCTTTTGTTAGAAAAATAACTTTGTCAAAATCTTTAACACCGTCAAAATGCATTAAACTTTCCCAAACAATATTGTCTTTAAAACCTGCGTCTTTATATTTTCCTGAATGTGCAAAGGGTTGTTTTTTGTTTTGGTCTTTCATTACCCTTTTCATCATACTTTGCAAAACAGTATTTGCTAATTCTTCTTTTATTTCAAGCAACTTAATTTCCTTAGAAGCCAAGTATTCGTCGGCTTTATCTTTGATAAAAGTTGTACAGTCAAATTCAACTTCGGGCAAAACAATTTCAGGAATATGTGGCATTCCCGAAAGGCGTTTGGCTAATTTCTGAAACTCCACAATATCGGTTTTGTATTGCCTGTGTTTTTGGTCTTTCAATTCTTCAATAGCCCAAGTAGGAATAGCAATATGAATATCTTCGTTTAGGCTTTTTTCTAAAATATATTCTTCAATTACTTGAAATGGTCTGCCAAAAGCAAAGAAACTATAAGCTACTTCTCCTGCTTCGGTGCTTCGTAACGAATTGGTATCAAAAACAACTAATGTTTTCAGTTTATAACTCATAGCCAATTTTAGAAAGGTTTAGTTTAATGGCTTCGTCCAATTCATTTGCCTTTTGCATTTGTGTTGAAAGCGTTGCAGTAAGTGTCTGCATTTTAGCGTCAAACGCAATTCCGTCTTCTGCTACTGCTGCAAAATCAATGTATCTGCCTGGCGTAAGTATGTAGTTGTTTTTGCGTACATCTTGTATGTTAGCTGATTTACAAAAACCTGCAATGTCTTTGTACTTTGCCTCAAAATCGGCTTTGCTTCTCCAATTGTGGTAGGTGTCCGAAATTTTGGCAATATCTTTTTCACTGAATTCTTTTTGTTTACGGCTTATCATTGAGCCTAACTCTCTGGCATCAATAAAAAGTATTTCATTGTTTCTGTTTCTTAGTTTGGTGTTGCCTTCTTTGTTACGAGCCATAAACCACAAGCAAGCTGGTATTTGTGTATTGTAGAATAATTGCGAAGGCAAAGACACCATACAATCTATCAAATCATTTTCTATCAATTCTTTTCTTATTTGTCCTTCGGTAGCAATTTCGGAACTCATACTACCGTTTGCCAATACAACTCCTGCTGTTCCGTAAGGTGCTAATTTGCTAATGAATAATTGTAACCAAGCATAGTTAGCATTTCCGGTTGGTGGAACACCATATTTCCATTTGTGTGTTTCCGCTTGGTTTATGTTGTAATCACTTACGTTAAAAGGTGGATTTGCAATTACATAATCAACTTTCAATTCAGGGAATTTGTCGTTCATCAAAGTGTCGCCCAATTCTATTTTGGCATCAATACCACGAATAGCTAAATTCATTTTAGCCAATTTGTAAGTTGTCGGGTTGCTCTCTTGTCCGAAGATTGAAATTTTGCCTTTGCGGTGTTCGTGCATTTCAATAAAGCGTTCGCTTTGCACAAACATTCCACCGCTTCCGCAAGCACCGTCATACACTCGTTTTTCGGGTTCGGGTGCAAGCATATCAACCAATATTTTTACAATGCTTTGCGGTGTGTAAAATTGTCCACCTTTTTTGCCTTCGGCATCTGCAAATTGTCCTAAGAAATATTCAAACACAAAACCCAAAACGTCTTTGCCTTTGGCTTCTTTTCCTCTGCTTAAAGTTATAGAGCCAATTAAGTCTATAAGTTCTCCAAGTCTTTGCTTGTCTAAAGCTGGTCTTGCATAGTCTTTTGGCAAAACGCCTTTTAATGTTGCATTGTCTTTTTCAATGGCATCCATAGCATCGTCAATGTCTTTGCCAATTGTAGGTAGTTTCGCTCTGCCTTGCAACCATTTCCAACGTGCCGAAGGTGGCACATAAAATACTCGTTCTGCGGTGTATTCGTCTTTGTCTTCTGGGTCAGCACCTGTTTCGGCTTTGGTTAACTCTAATTGCTGGTAAAGTTCATCAAAAGCATCAGAAATATATTTTAAGAAAATCAAACCCAATACAACGTGTTTGTATTCAGCCGCATCCATATTGTTACGAAGTTTGTCGGCTGCTTGCCAAAGGGTTTTTTCTAATTCTAAATTGTCAGTCATTGTCAGTTTGGTTATTCTTAATTTATAGGTCGTAAAGATAATTTTTAAAACCTTGTTATTGTAAAAAGTTGCACTCAACTTGTTCTCTGTCCACTGGTTGGGTGGTGGGTGGGCTTTGGGTGTTGAGGAAAGTTATATTGTTCAAGTGTCGAACAAATGATGATAGATATTCGTCAGCTGGGGTGGGTGGGCTGTGCGTTGGCATTTTTAGCTCTTTGCAAGGTTGGCTTTGTGTCGGGGTTTTGTGTGCCTTGCAATGTGCTAAAAATAGCGTGGGG
>JAYVNT010000283.1:0-15138 GCA_043758285.1 Flavobacterium sp. | reverse complement strand
CGCAGAGTTCAGAAACATTGGCAGGAAGAATTGTTTATAAAGAATTGACCCCAATACTTTTTAACGAAGCAATACAAATAAAACTTGAGTCGCTTTGGTTTAGAGGCGGATATCCAAGAGCATTGTTAGCGCCAACCGATTTTTTTTGGCAAGAATGGCAAGCCGCTTATGTCAAAACGTATATTGGAACCGATTTGCGACTGTTGGGATTAAATGCATCTCCAATTTTGATTAGTAAATTATTACGAATGATAGCTTCCATTCATGGATTAATTTTAAACTATTCTATGCTTGGAAACGCATTGGGGATTTCTAGTAATTCCGTGAAAAAGTATATTGATTTTCTAGAACATTCGTTTATTATAAGAAGATTAGAACCCTATTACGCTAATATTGGAAAACGGATGGTAAAAAGTCCAAAAATATATATTCGTGATAGCGGTATTTTGCATTGGTTGTTACAAGTCAATAATTATGACAGCTTGATTTCTAATGCAATGGCAGGAAATTCGTGGGAAGGATTTGTGGTAGAGCAAATAATTTCTAATCTAAACAACCAGTGTATTCCGTTCTATTATAGAACACAAAGCGGTTCAGAACTCGATTTATGTATCATGAAAGGAAACGAAATTGTAGCAGCTTTTGAAATTAAACTTTCAAACAATCCAAAGATTAGTCGAGGAAACACTGAATCAATTGCCGACTTAAAGACCAAAAATAATTTTATAGTTACTTTTGATGCTGGAGATTATGCATTAAATGATAACTGGCATGTTTGCGATTTGAATTCAATAGAAAAACACTTGATTAGATTGGGATTGAAAGAAGAAAATAAATGATACCATACCAAACAATTTCTTTGAGTTGCTAAAGTAAATAAGTTTAGGTTTTTATTTATATTTCAATAAATTTACAACCTAAACCAACGTAAAGTGTTTCTACTTTGGCAAAAAGACCAAGTTTTAGTGTTTTGGATAAAACAAAAATCAAGACTATATTTGGAATTTGTATAAATGATTGGGAGCAATTATTGGTTAAAATGAATACCTATTAGTTTAGTTACTTAAGACGCGATTGAATGATTGATAGGTTCTTCTATAAGAACGATAATCGGATAACATTTTTATAGAAACAATCACTAAAGCCCGATAATGTGTCAGGAATTGAAGTTTGAGGAGTGAGCGAACGAACAAGTTGTTTGTAATTTGGGATTTCTTTTATTGGTTAATCTCAAAATAACAAACGTTTAAACTGATGCGACTTATTTTATTTTTTTGGCTATGCAAAATGTACTTATACCAAAAGGGAAATTCACTAATCGAAGCAATTTATTTTCAAATAGAATTAATAAGAACAAAGCTTTGTTTACCAATCCATTTTTAATATTAATATCCGCTTCTCCTGATTTGTTTTTTTGAAAAGCCGATAGAAACCGATACAGATAAACAGGGATAAAAAGAAAAAAATTCCAGTAGCTGGATTTTAATATTTCAAGATTTTCAGCTACTAATTTCGATTTTAATTCATTTTTAGTATAACGGCGATAGTGCATGTTTACAATATCGTGATAGCTCCAAAGCGATTGAAAAGCCGGAACAAAAACATACATAGTTCCGCCAATTTTTAATAAGGAAATCCAGTTTTTTAATGCTTTTTTATCGTCTTCAAGATGCTCTAAACAATCGGAAGCTATTATGATATCAAATTTCTCATCCAAACCAATGTTTTGAGCGTCCATTACAAAAACATTGCTTATGCCATTGGTTTTACAATTAGCAATGGCATTATTGCTGATATCAACACCATAAAGACTATTGAGGTCAAATCCAATTAATTCTAAGTCGTTTAGAAAAATACCTGAAGAACAGCCAATATCAAGTATCTTGCTGTCTTTGGGTGCATTTCGCAATAAATCCAATAAGTATTTTCTTCTTGACTTAAACCACCAATGATCGGTTTCTACATCGTGGTAAACTTTTTCAAAACCTTTTTCCATATACGTTTTTTAATCAATTCGCTTATCAATAAAGAACAGAGGACGCTTTTTTACTTCCAAATAAATTTTACCTATATATTCGCCAAGAATGCCAAAACAAAACAATTGAACTCCTCCTAAAAAATACATTGGTAAAACGGTTGAAAGCCATCCAGGAACAATATTTCCAGTATAAAGTGCAAATAATGCATATCCAGTCATTATCAGGCAGAAAAAGAAAATAAGAAAACCTATTATGGTTACAAGTTTTAAAGGATAATTACTAAACGAAGTAATTCCATTCCACGCAAAAGCCACCATTTTCCGCAAAGGATATTTTGATTCTCCAGCAAAACGTTCTAATCGGTTGTAATACACAATATCGCTACTGAAACCAATAGAAGGGATAATTCCTCTTAAAAAGAGATTGACTTCGCCAAATTCGTTTAAAGAATTCAATACTCTTTTACTACACAATCTGTAATCAGCATGATTGTAAACAATGTTTACTTTCATTTTTTTCATCAAATTGTAAAATATTAAAGCAGTACTTTTTTTAAAAAAAGTATCAGTTTTCCGTTCTTTTCTTACGCCATATATTACATCAAATCCTGATTTGAATTTGAGAATCATTTCCTCTATTATAGAAATATCATCCTGCAAATCAGCATCAATAGAGATTAAAGCATCGGCTTCATCTTTAAATGTTAATAATCCTGCTAATAATGCTTTTTGATGACCAACGTTTCCAGCAAGCTTTAAACCCTTTATGACATTAAATTTAGATGCGTTTTCTTCTATAACCTGCCATGTTTTGTCTTTGCTTCCGTCGTCTACAAAAACCGCAAAACTCTTATCGGAAATAATTTCTCTTGAAATTAAATCTTCAAGAATAGTATTAATTTGCGAGGATGTTTCATATAGAACAAGTTCTTCGTTATAGCAAGGAGTTACAATTCCTATTGTTGGTTTATTTTTCCCATTCATATCTTGCAAATCCTTTTTCTTGTGAAAATTTCACGACAACTACGTTGTCAAATTTTTGTATTGACCCTTTTTGAGGATAAATAGGCATTGTTGAAAAATTATCTTTTACTTTATTATAAGAAGCTTCATCATCCATAAAACGGTAATAAGCAATATCATTAAACCTAAAAAAATTTATTACTCGCCAATTATCACCATTACCCCATCGAAAAATAGAACCGCCAAAAATCTCTGAATTGGGTAAAGCTAATTTAACGTGATGAATTTCAGGTAAAACACCATAAAAATAAACATAATCGCTTTCAGGATTAAAATTTTCAAACTGATTGATTTTGTCCGTAATATTTTTTGCAAGCTCTAAATCATGCTTAAAAATTTTGTTTTGTGAATAAAATAAGTTGGTTATATAAAAAAGATTCCACAAAAAAAGTAAAACGCTGAGAAACGAAATTGTTGTATTGAATTTTTCCGGAATGTGCTGCAATACAAAAACAATCACAAAAGCAAAAACCAAAGTTGAACCTACATAAATTCTTGGCGGATGGTAACCATTTCTTATAAAAAATGAAATTATAAAAGGAATAACCAGTAATGTTAAAAAGAGTAGAATTTTAAGCGAGGTATTCTTTTTTTCTTTTATAAACCAAATAATACTTGCCAAAATGCAAAACGTTGCTATTAAAAATGGTTTTTCACCATAATAAAAATTTCCGTAAATATTATCTACCAAAAGATTATAAAAAGCTAGAAAAGGATTGCCTAAATTACCTGATGTATAATCGCCCAAATAACTATTAACAACAGGACAAAACAATTTAACACTTAAAAAATAAAATATTATGGATATGCCAAAAATCAACGCAAACCAGAGTGCTTTTTTAAACTCCGTCTTTATATTACTTTCGAAATAGTTAATTTGCACAAAAAAATAAAGTAGATACAAAACAAATGGAATAAAAATCAATGCCTGATAAACCGCTATTGTACATGTTAACAGCGTAATTGTCAAAATGTTATAAACTATATTTTGAAGTTTACTTTCCTTGTTTTTTATATAAAAACCGACTGCTAATGTTCCTAAAAAATAACCGAGCGGAATAGCATCGGCTTGCATGGTAAATACTAATTGATAGGCGTGTTGCGGAAAACTCAAAAAGAGCAGGCAGAAAATGTAAGTATAAATCCCTTTTATCTTTAAAATTTTAGTAATTTCTACCGAGGTTAACGCTAAAAAAACAAGTCCAAATAATAGTGTGAAATAGGGATACAATCCATCCATCAAATGATAACGCACAAGATTCGTTCCCCAACGACCAAGGTCAAGAGATGAATGAGGATAAATGGGACTTTCGCTATCGACAGTTAAACTAAAATTTGTTAATGCAAAACCATATGTTATAAAAGCTGTTAGAATAGAAAAAATGTATATTGAAAAGGTTTCTTTTTTAGATTTAATCTTCATTTTATGAAAGGGTATTTTTTGATTGGATAAAAGTATAAAAAATTTGTAAATCTAAAATGTAATTCTTTAATTTGTACTTAAATTTAATTACATTAAAATATGAAAACTAAAAAGTTATTTTTATTTATTGTTTTAGGCTTTACGTTTTTTAGTTGTAAGATTGAAAATAAAGATCAAAAAACAGGAGAAACAACTGAACAACCAAAAGAAGAATATGGTTTTAAGGTAACGGCAAATGTTATTTCAAAAGACAAAGATGATTTTTGTTTGCTTTATACTGAGGATGGGACTATACACTTTGGCGAAAATGTTGTTTGGATGTCTGTTCCAGCAAAGCAAGAAGCACAAAATATAGACTTTTATCTTCCTGTAGGTCGTTATCCAACTCAATTACGCTTTGATTTAGGGTTAAAACAAAAAGCAACTGATACAATTTATTTAAAAAGCGTACACTTTGATTATCTTGGTAAAAAACTTGATATAGAAGGTGCTCAACTTGGGCTTTATTTCAGAGCAGATGAAAATCATTGCACATTTGACCCAATCACAGGAGCGATTATTCCAATTATAAGAGACGGAAAAGTACAGCACCCTTGTATTTATCCTCAAGAGGTTGAATTGGGTAAAGCATTAAAAAGATTGGCTATTGAAAAATAACAGAATATATAATTTAACAAATTAATTATTTCTAAATAACTTAAGGTTCAAAATATCCTCTTATTTTGAACTTTTTTTATTTTAAGAAACGTATTAACGAGTTGACACAAGTTGACCTGCATGAAACAAGCGCGATTTTTCCTTTAATAAAACAAGCATTAATTAAGTAGAATGAACTTATCTTAATAAATTGAAAATAAATGCGGCAACCCAATTATTAAAAAACCCTAAACAGTTCACTAACCTTGTAATCTACGGTTTTGGACAGGGTTTTAACCTTATTACACCATTACTTGTCATTCCTTACATCGTACTAATTTGCGGAGAAGAAGGTTACGGGAAAATAGGCGTTGGTATGGCATTGGCTTTTTTTATTATGGTTTTTATAGATTACGGTTCCGAAATTATTGGAGTAAAACAAGTTGCCGTTAACAGAGAAGACAGAAACAAACTTGAAGCACTATTTATCACGACATACACAGCAAAACTACTTCTACTTATAGTCGTACTGTTCATAGTCTCAATTCTTTTCTACTGCATTCCCTATTTCAATCAAGACAAAAAATTGTTCTTTTTGAGCTTATCAATGGTAATAGGGCAATTTATAAATCCAACTTGGTTTTTTCAAGGAATAGAAAATTTCAAATGGATTACCATTTTAAACATCCTATCTAAAATAATTTATTTAACTGGAATTTTCATTTTTATACACAAATCATCAGATTATGTATACTGTAATCTTATATGGGGAATTGGGATGATTGTTGCTAACGGGATTTCGTTTGTTTATATTCTGATTACATATTCATTTTCATTTGCAAACACAAAAAAAGCAGCGGTATTAAAATTAGCAAAAGATAATTTTTCGATTTTTTCATCACAAATTTTCGTTTCCTTACAGATGTATTCGCCTATTGTTTTGATTAGTTTCTTTGGTGGAAACACTATGGCTGGGCAATACAAAATCATTGATCAAATCATTGTAATTTTTAAAACCTATATTCTGTTGTTTTTCAATTATGTCTATCCTAGAGTTTGCTATTTACTTGATAAAAGCAAATTGGAAGCTATGCGATTTTGGAGGATATATAACGGATTAAACTTTATTTTTATTGCTTTTTCTATGGTTTTGATTTGGATATTTTCAACAAAAGTGGTTACTTATTTCAATCCAAAAGGAATACAGGAAATATGTAGTTTATTAAAATTGGCAGTATTTGTTCCCATTTTACAAGCCATAACAATACCATTAAAACAATTGGTTTTAGGGTCAAACAAACAAACAAAATATGTTAGAATAACAATGATAGTTACTGTTTTAAGTCTTTTATTAATTATTGCTATAACTCCAATCTATAGAGTTTTTGGGGTGCTAATCGCTTTAATTATAACCGAATTAATAACTTCTATAATTTTCTACTTTATCGTTAAAAACGACTTATTTGTTCGTTCAAGTTAAAAACTATTGTATTTTTGAATCCTTGTAGAAAAATTTTTCTAAATGATAAAAAGAATAGTTCAAAATTTACTATTAAAGTCGGGTAAAACATATACCATTGATCTAAAAATCCCAAGCAAACTTTTTTATAATATGCTTATAAACAGATTTCGAATGCAGATAAGAGGATTTTTTAAAACGGGTAAAAAAGTTTTTATCGGCTGCAACACTAAAATTTTGAACAACAAGAATATTGTTTACGGAAAAAGTGTAACCATTGGCAGTTATTGCGAAATTGACGGTTATGCTTCAGAGAAAATTGTTTTTGGCGATTGTGTAAAAATTGGCTGCTATTCCAAATTGCTGTCAACAAGCCATTTTTCAAAATATGGGAAAGGCTTAGTTATGGGTTCGAATTCCGCGGTTGGTGATTTTACTCATTTTGGAGCACCAGGAGGAATTGAAATTGGAAACGATGTTATTATGGGTTCTTATGTTTCCTTTCATGCTGAAAACCATAATTTTTCAGATACTACCAAACTGATAAGAGAACAAGGAGTGAATTCCAAAGGAATAAAGTTAGGAAACAATATTTGGGTTGGAGCAAAAGTTACTTTTCTAGATGGTTGCGAAGTTGGAGATAATTCTGTTGTTGCGGCAGGAGCGGTTGTAATTGGTAAATTCCCTAAAAATTCAATCCTTGGTGGAGTTCCGGCAAAAATCATAAAAAGTATTGAATAAATGAAGCTGACTATTCCAAACAATTTTTTTTATCAGTTTTTATTCCTGCTATGTGTTTCGATTCCTTATCTCGATATATTTGAATTAACTATTGCTACATGGAGTTTGGCTTTTTTAATCACAATTAGGAATAATTATTCGGTTTCTCTAATCAAACTTATAATTCCGCACCTTCTAATTCTACTTATTGCATTTAGTGTCAGCTTCAATTATGACTATCAAAAGTATTTCATAATCAGAGACGTTACCTATCTTCTAAAGCCGGTAATTGGTTTCTTTTTGGGATACCAACTTTGCCAAAAGAATTTCAAAAATGCTTTTAATTTAATAGTTAACACAGGGGTATTTATTGCTGTTTGCCATATAGTTATTATACTAAATGCCATATTTATTTACGGAGCAAGAACAGTCGCTGATTTAAGACTTCACTCAGGATATTTTAGCGACTATGAAATTTATACGTTAATTATTTTACTTTTTCATAAAAAATTCCAACTTGATTATACTAAAAAAAAGGCATTAATACTTACCGTAATAGTTGGATTTTCTGCTTTTATGTATTTAGCCAGAACCAATTTTATTCAGTTTTTAATTTTGTTTATAGCCCTAAAAGGGTATTTTGAAGTCAACAGAAAATCAATAACTATTTTTGCAACTATAATTATAACATCAGTTATTGGTTATTTTATAGTTTTATCCATAAATCCGCGAAGAGATGCAGAAGGTGTAGAAGGATTTTTGTATAAAATAAAAGTTGCTCCATTAGAACCTTTCAAAACAAAAATAAATCGTGAAGACTATAAAGATTTCAATGACAACTATCGTTCCTACGAAAACATTATGACCATTCGTCAGGTTACTAGAGATGGTGTCGAACCCACAATTTTTGGTAAAGGTTTGGGTTCTCAGATAGATTTAAAACAAGAAGTTTATTTGGGCGATATGAAGTTGAGATTTATTTCAATATTACACAATGGATTTATGATTGTGTTCTTAAAATCGGGCTTATTAGGAATATTGATTTATTTGTTTACAATTATTTACTTTTTCTACCCTTTTAAAACAGATAATAGTTTGGTTACCCAAATAAATTTACTTTTCATAGGAACAGGTGTTTTTTTAATAATATCTAACTGGGTTTTCTTGGGTTTTTATAACTTAACGGAAACAAAATCAATACTAATAGGATTTCTAATTGCCTATCGGGAAAAATATAAATAAATGAAAAGCATTCTATTCATCCATCAATCTGCGGAATTATATGGTTCAGACAAAACGATATTAATGTTTATTTCAAGTTTAGATAAACAAAAGTATTTTCCTATAGTATTGCTACCATTTGATGGACCATTAAAAACAGAATTTGAAAAAAACAATATCAAAGTTGTAATTGCACCAGTGCTTAAACTTTATCGCAAAATGTTTACACCTAAAAACATTTTAAAATTCTTTAAGGAATATAAAGACGGCTTGAAAATCATAAATGAATTACATAGAGAGTACAAATTCAGTATAGTATATTCACATACTATAGCAGCATTAATCGGAATTATTTTTGCCAGCAAAAACAAGATAAAACACCTTTGGCACGTTCAGGAAATCATAGCAAAACCAACAATATTCAATAAAGGATTTGTAAAATTACTTTCCTTAAAAAGCAATCACGTTGCGGTATATGACTCAAAAACAACAATGGAATTTTGGATTAAAGACAATATAACACTTGCAAAAAAATCAAAATTTATCTGTAACGGTTTAGATGTGAAAGAAAAACCGAAACCCAATTCAGAAGACATTCAAAAAATTAGAAAAGAATCCTTCAAGGTTCAACCTGATGATATTGTTATCGCATTAGTAGGTAGAATAAACAGCTGGAAAGGGCAACAATTATTATTAGAAGCTTTCAATAACATTGCCAATAAATATCAAAACACCAAATTGGTTTATATTGGTTCAGCACCACCAAATCAAGAGTTTTTCGAGATAGAATTAAAAGAAAAAATCAAAAGTTATAATCTTTCAGACAGAGTAATAATAATTCCATTTCAAGAAAACATTTGGAGATTTTGGGATGCTATTGATATCGCTGTCGTTCCATCCACTGAACCTGAACCTTTTGGCATGGTTGCCATCGAAGCAATGTTGGCCAAGAAACCAGTTGTGGCGGCTAATCATGGTGGTTTAACGGAAACAGTTGTTAATAATAAAACAGGATTTTTGTTTGAACCTAATAACAAACAAAAATTAGCTGATGCAATTTCTAATCTAATTGAAGATAAAAACATAAGAATTTCATTTGGAGAAAAAGGATATGAAAGAGTACATTTGCACTTTTCTTTAGAAAAACATGTTATTGAATTTGAAACAATTTTCGAGACACTTCTGAAAGAATAAAAAAGCTAAATTTTTTTCATGAAAATAGCCATTATAGGAACTCGTGGTGTGCCCAATTATTACGGAGGTTTTGAACAGTTTGCTGAGTTTTTTTCGGTCTATCTTGTTGAGAAAGGACACGAAGTGTATTGCTACAATTCTCATGATCATCTTTTTCAAGAAAAGACTTTTCAAGGCGTGAACATCATCCATCAGTACGATCCAGAATACAAGTATGGAACTTTTGGGCAGTTTATTTATGATTATAATTGTATCATGGACTCGCGCAAAAGAGATTTTGACATTATTTTGCAATTGGGTTATACAAGCAATTCGGTTTGGCATTTTCTGTTGCCAAAAAAATCTATCATTATTACCAATATGGACGGTTTAGAATGGAAACGCACTAAGTACTCCAAACCGGTGCAACAATTTTTAAAATTTGCCGAGAGATTAGCGGCTATTAACAGCGATTTTTTAGTTTCAGATTCATTAGGAATTCAAAAATTTCTTAAGAAAAAATACAAGAAAGAGTCAACCTATATTGCTTACGGCGCCTATCCTTTTTCAGCTCAAAATGAAGCTATTTTAAAAGAATATAATATAGAAAAAGAAAATTACAATATGATTATGGCACGTTTTGAACCGGAAAACAATTTAGACATGGTGCTTCAAGGCGTTGTAATGAATGAAGATAAAACGCCAATTTTAGTGGTTGGAAAACACCAAACAAAATATGGTGATTATCTAAAAAATAAATTCAAAAATCATCCTAATATCAGATTTGTGGGCGGAATTTATAATTTAGAACACTTAAACAATCTTCGCTATTTTTCAAATTTGTACTTTCACGGACACTCCGTTGGCGGAACAAATCCGTCGTTGTTAGAAGCCATGTCATCTAGAGCGTTTATTGTTGCTCATAATAATGATTTCAACAAAGGAATTTTAAAAGAAAACAGCTATTATTTTTCTAATCCTAGCGACGTAAAAAATATTCTGAAAACAATCAAAAAAAATGATAACTTGCGATTGGTTCAAAACAATTTTGACGCCATTGTTAATGAATTTAATTGGGAGAAAATAAATGGAGAATATTTACAACTCTTCGAAGAATGTTATTCAAAATCTGATAAAAGAAAACAAAAAAAATAGTTCTTTTATTCCAATACTACTCGTTCTTTCTACCATTCCACTATCGTTTGCGATAAACAATGTCTCTTTGGGAATTTTTATGATGGTTAGTTTTATAACTTTCAAAAAAGAAAACTTCAATCTTCAAATGGAGTTACTTATTCCTATGTTGCTTTATTTTTTAATGGCAATATCTTATTTCTGGTCTATAGATTCAAAGGAAACACTCTCAGCTTTATCTAAAGAAGTTTCACTACTTGTTATTCCTATTGGCTTTCTAATTTTTAAAAAAAACACTTCTGAACAAAAGAAAAAAATTATTGAATATTATAGTTATGCCATCATAGCTTTTGTTTTTTACTATTTAGTAAGAGCAATAGTTCGCTATTTTATATTTGGGGATATAAGAATGTTTTTTTATCATGGCGAAAATGATAAAGATTATGGACTGGTTCCAAAATTGTTGAACGCTATTCATATGTCCGTTTTTGTAGCGGTTGCTTTTTTTCATTTTTTAACCAAAGAAATTAAAACAAAAATCGACACGTTTTTTTTAGCTTTACTTTTTGTATTTATAGTACTTCTTTCATCCAAAAATATTGTAATCATTGTCATATTACTTTCATTGATACAACTTTTCTTTTTTTCAAAATCCGCAAATAAAATGCGTTTAAGAAACTTAATTGTTTTCGGATTAATACTTGGAATAATTTTCTCTTTAGGAAGAATAAAAGATAGATTTAAAGTTGAGTTTCAAACTAACACAAACAAAAGTTTAAGCACCAATGTTATCGAAGGAATTCCAAAAGGCGTGCATTATGTAAGCATAAAAGAAGCTTGGAAAAATCCAACTTTTACACCAAATGATTATTTCAACGGAACCGCTTTTAGAGTGTATCAATTCAGGATTTTTACAGAATTGATTAAAGAAAACAATGTATTTTTCAAAGGATTTGGATTGAATGCATCCTATCCAAAAATTTATGAAAAAGCGACACAGTATAACTTGTATATGGGAGTTTCAAGTGATCCTGACAGTGGATATCAATCAAAAAACTTTCATAATCAATATGTCCAAAATTTTGCAGAATTAGGTGTTTTTGGATTTATATTATTGTTAATCGTCTTGATTGTTAACCTTAAAAACGCTAATAAATCAAAAGATTTTGTGCATTTTGCTTTCGCAATTATAATGATAAGTTTATTTTTGACGGAATCATTTTTATGGAGACAACGCGGAGTTGTTTTTTTCACAATGATGTATTGTCTTTTTAATTCTGGAATTGTTCAAAATAGTTCCAAAGCAGAATAAAATTTATGAAAAGAATATTAATTACCGGCGCTGCAGGATTTTTGGGTTCACATTTATGTGATCGTTTTATAGCCGAAGGTTATTTTGTGATTGGCATGGATAACCTGATTACCGGCGATTTAAAAAACATTGAGTATTTATTCAAGCTTAAGAATTTCGAATTTTATCATCACGATGTTACGAAGTTTGTTCATGTGCCGGGAAATATAGATTATATTCTTCATTTTGCATCACCAGCAAGTCCGATAGATTATTTAAAAATTCCAATTCAAACGTTGAAAGTTGGTTCACTTGGAACACATAATCTTTTAGGATTAGCTCGAGTAAAAAAAGCTAGAATTCTTATTGCTTCAACATCAGAAATATATGGCGATCCATTGGTACATCCACAAACGGAAGAGTATTACGGAAATGTAAACACTATAGGGCCAAGAGGCGTTTATGATGAAGCCAAACGTTTTCAAGAATCAATAACAATGGCATATCATACATTTCATGGTGTGGAAACCCGAATTGTTAGAATATTTAATACATATGGGCCACGAATGCGACTGAATGATGGTCGTGTAATTCCAGCTTTCATTGGACAAGCGTTGCGCGGCGAAGACTTAACCATTTTTGGCGACGGAAGTCAAACCCGTTCGTTTTGTTATGTAACAGATCAGGTAGAAGGAATTTTTAGATTATTGCATTCTGATTATACACAGCCTGTAAACATTGGTAATCCACACGAAATCACCATTAAAGATTTCGCAGATGAAATCATAAAATTAACGGGAACGAATCAGAAAGTAGTGTATCATCCATTACCAATGAACGATCCAATGCAGAGACAACCAGATACCACTCGTGCCAAAAACATCTTAGGTTGGGAAGCAAAAGTTTCAAGGGAAGAAGGAATGAAATTGACCTATGATTATTTCAAATCACTTTCAGCCGAAGAACTTTTAAAAGAAGAACACAAAGACTTTAAAGGATATATCCACTAATAGTTTATGGTTGCGCAACAAACAGGTAGATACTCAAAATATATTAGACCAATAAACGTGTTTTTCGATTTAATGGTTGTAACAACACTTAGTTTATTCTTTTTTAGAGAACTAAATCTTAATGAGATATATTATGTTTTATATCAGTCGTTTACTTGGATTTTAATCGCAATACTTGTTAAATATTATGAAGTCTATCGATTTACAACTCCAGTAGAAATTATTACTAAATTACTCAAACAGTTTAGTGTTTTTTTATTGATAGTGATTGCCTTTTTTCCATTTGCAAAATCTGTAATATTTAGCGGAAAAGCTATTGCTATTTTTATGACAATCAGCTTTTGCATTATAGTAACGTTTAAATATTTATTATTTTTCTATTTAAAAAAATACAGAATAGTTACGGGAAGTAATTTCAGAAATGCTGTTATTATTGGCTATACACCTGAAGCCATCCGATTAAAAGAAGTATTTGATACGAGAAAAGATTACGGCTATAGATTTCTAGGATACTTTTCGGATAAAAAGCAAAACCCTGAGGTCAAAGGAAAAATCGAAGACTTGAATAAGTTTGTTATTGATAATAAAGTTGACGAAATATACTGTTCCTTAAATGAAATTTCGAATGAAAAACTCAAAGAAATAGTTGAATTTGCAGACGATAATAATAAAACAATAAAATTTATTCCTGACACAAAAGAGATTTATTCAAAAAATCTTAGAATTGATTACTATGAATTATTTCCTGTACTTTCCCTTCAAAAAACACAATTACACAACCCGTTTATCAAAGGATTAAAGAGAGGATTTGATATTTTATTTTCTTTATTTGTGATTCTTTTTTTGCTTTCATGGCTTATTCCTTTACTTGCTTTATTGATAAAACTTGAGTCTAAAGGGCCAGTTTTTTTCAAACAAGGACGACCAGGAATGGATGAAGAAGAATTTCATTGTTTCAAATTTAGATCTATGCAAGTCAACGGATTTACAGAACAAGAAGCATCTAAAAATGACCCTAGAGTTACAAAAATGGGAAGATTTATGCGAAAAACCAGTATGGACGAATTACCCCAGTTTTTTAATGTTATTCTTGGCGATATGTCTGTAGTTGGACCTAGACCACATTTATGGTCACAAAACAAAGCATACGCAAGTAAAATTAAGAAATATATGGTTCGCCATTATGTAAAACCAGGAATTACTGGCTTAGCACAAGTTAAAGGATATAGAGGCGAAATTGAAACGGAAGATGATATGGTCAATAGAATAAAATTGGATGTTTTTTATATCGAAAACTGGTCTTTGATTATGGACATTAAAATCATTTTCCAAACGGTATTAAATATCGTTAAAGGAGAAGATAAAGCATATTAAAATGGATAATTTGGTATCAATTATAACACCAACTTATAATTCCGAGAAGTTTATTTGCGCTTCAATTCAGTCCGTTCAAAATCAAACTTATACAGATTGGGAATTGATTATTATAGATGATTTTTCAACCGATAAAACAGTTGAAATTGTTAGCGATATAATCAAATTAGACACTAGAGTCAAGTTGCATTCATTAAATAAAAATGAAGGAACAGGGGTAGCAAGAAACATTGGAATTGACAACGCAAAAGGTAGTTATATATCATTTCTAGATTCGGATGATTTATGGAAACCCAATAAACTTCAAAGGCAATTGGAATTCATGAAAGAAAATAATTTGGCCTTTACATTTAGCTTCTATGAATGTATAGATGAAAGAGGAATTAATTTCAACATAAGAAAAGAAGCACCAAGTCTGACTACCTACGAAAAGTTGTTTTTTTGCAACTATATTGGAAATTCTACAGCAATCTATAACTCAGAAATTCTCGGAAAAATTCCTATCAATAAAATAAGAAAAAGACAAGATTGGATGTTGTGGCTCACAATTGTAAAAAAAATTAAAGTAGCCCAACCAGTTCCAGAAGTTCTGGCTTTTTACAGAATTAGAAAAAATTCGATTTCATCTTCTAAAATAGAATTGTTAAGGTTCAATTTCAATGTTTATTATAAATTCCATAGAATGAATTATTTTGC
>JAYVNT010000282.1:0-5106 GCA_043758285.1 Flavobacterium sp. | reverse complement strand
TATCGGTTTCTGGGTCAGCCCAAGCCATCGTTCCTGTAAAACCGGTATGCCCAAAACTCGACATCGAAACACAACCACAGGTTGGACCACCACCGCTTAGTTGGGGTTTGTCAAATCCTAATCCACGACGGTTGCCTTCGGCACAAAACCAACAGGTATTAAAATCGGTAAACGTAGCTTCTGAAAAGTATTGCATGCCACCATAATTTCCTTTTTGCAAATACATCTGCATCATCTTGGCAATATCCATCGCGTTGGAAAAAATCCCTGCATGTCCTCCTACTCCATCTTCCATCGCGGCTTCCATATCGTGCACATAACCCTGCAGGATGCCGTGACGAAAATACGTGTCAATCTCCGTTGGCGCAATCACACTTTTATCAAATTTCTTCAACGGATTGTAGGTTGTATTGTTCATTCCAAGTGTTTTGTAGAAATTGTCGGTTGCCAATTCGTCCAAATGTTTGCCCGTCATTTTCTCCAGATATTGTTTCAATATAATAAAGGTAAAATCGCTGTAACGGTATTCTTTTTTATCAATAAGCGGACTGTCGATGATTTTTTTCATAATCGTATCGTGATAATCATCGCGCAAGTACAAACTATCGGAAACGCGTTTTGTGAATCCTTCGCTGTACGTTTTTCGATAGTATTTCTGTAAAGGAATTTTTGCCGAATCCAACGTGGCTTTATAAAAAGGAATCCACGCTTGCATTCTGCCGTAATGCGACAGCAGTTCTTTAAAAGTCATTTGTTGTTTGTTAGAACCTTTAAACATCGGCAACATTTCGCCCAAAGTAGTTCCGAGCGTTACTTTCTTTTGGTCATACGCTTGCATTACATTGGGCAAGGTAGCAACCATTTTGGTAACGGATGCCACATCATATAAATCGGTGTTCTTAACTTTCACATCATCTTCATAGGTTTGTTTTCCAAACGATTTTTGATAGATGACTTTTCCTTTTCGAGCAACAAGAATCTGCATGCCTGGTACTATTTTTCCATCAATGGCTTTTTGTGCATAGGTATCAATCTGCTTGAGTTTCTCCGAACTCATACCCACACTTTCTGGAGTTGAAAACCCCAAACGATTGAGTTTTTGCGTTGTGATTCCATCGCCAGCTTTTAAGGTGCTATTGATAGAAACAGGAAGCAATCCTTTGGCATCAATAGCACCAAAAATCAATTCGGCTGAAACTTCCTGAGCGATGTCGCCGTTTTGATACGAAACAATTACGCCTGGTATTTCATTAAAATTCAAAATCCTTGATAAAGAATAGGGCTTGGCAAAACAATCAATAATCACTTTCTTTTTAGAAGCAATCGAATCTATCACTTGCAATTCAGGCACGGTAAGCTCTGGCGATTTCCACCACGATTTATCCGATTTGTGGTAACCAATAATGACGGTTTCATAATTGGTTAATTTAGTCATCAAACTATCGATATTGGTATCTGAAACTTCAGTGACTTCGGTATATTTCTTTAAAGTATTGACGAAAGAACTGTTGTTATCATCACCTAATTTCACATAGGCAATTTTCTGATTCAGATTTTTAATCGGTAGAATGGTTCCCTCATTTTTTACAACCGTAACTGCATTTTCATATAATTCATATTGCAAAGTTTCATTCGATTTCGGATTCAAATCACTATATAAATTGATGCCTTCTATAGGTTTGTACTTGTTCAATCCTGCTTTGAACTTATAGCGCAAAATCTTCTTTACGGACTGTACTAATCTGGTATCCGTAATAAGACTGTCCTGATAAGCCACACATATTTTTTCTGCTGCAAGCGGTACATTTTCAGCAAAAAGCAGAATATCATTTCCTGCCATAAAAGCATCTAAATCTATATCACCTGGCTTTCTGAAATTGCTGGCACCTTTCATATTCAAAGCATCTGTAAAAATAAGTCCGTCAAAACCTAACTCTTTTTTAAGCAAATTGGTAACAACATCATAGGAAAGCGAAGTTGGATAACCTTCTCTTGGTTCCAGACTTGGGACATTCAAATGCGCTACCATCACCGAAACCAAACCTTCATCGAACATTCTCTTGTAGGGATACAATTCCACCATTTCTAAATGATCTCGAGAGGCATTAACCTTGGGTAGCGTACTGTGTGAATCGGTTGCTGTGTCTCCGTGTCCGGGAAAATGTTTACCTGTTGAAAAAATTCCCTGCCCTTGTACTCCATTCATTAAGGCAATAGCGTGTTCGGTCACATTGACTTTGTTTTCACCGAAAGAACGGTAACCAATAATTGGATTTTTTGGATTGGTATTGATGTCTAAAACAGGTGCAAAGTTGAAATGAACTCCCATTCTTTTGCTTTCTTTAGCCAAACTGGTTCCCACTTTTTCAACCAATTTCAAATCTTTGATAGCACCCAAAGTAATGTTAAAAGGATAGCGGAACGTGGAATCGATTCGCATACTCATTCCCCATTCGGCATCTATTCCAATAAACAAAGGCACTTTAGCCATTGATTGGTATTTATTAGTCAGACGCGCTTGACGCATTGGGCCACCTTGAAAAAAGATAAGTCCTCCAACTTTATAATCGCATACCAGTTTTTCAACGGCATTTGTGTGTATGGTGTCTTTATTTGAATAAGCCGCAACCATGAAGAGTTGTCCCACTTTTTCATCAAAATTCATTTGATTGTAAATGCTATCTACCCAATGCGTTTCGAGGGTAGTTTCTGGAAAAAAATTCTTTTTAAGATGCGATTGATAAGCTGTTTCATCCATTGGAGCGACTACTTCAGGTTTTGTTACAGCCACAGGTAAAACTAGCGTATGCTTATTTTTGGTTGACGAACAATTCGTGACCAAAAATAACAATCCCGTACATAAACCTATACTGAATAAAATCCTTTTCATTTAAAATGGATTAAAAGAAACGACTGTGCCAGCTTTCTCCTGCTGGAACTTCCCAGTTATCGTTGAATTCTTCGATGGTATTCACTAAATTATTGAACACAATGGTATTTTCGGTAACGGCTTTTTCTTTGGCCATTCGTTTGAAATCAATCAAAGTTTTATGCGCAATGTGTTCTCCGTTTTTGAAAGTCACATTCATTTTATCCAATAAATCAACTTGGTATTTTTGTTCTAAGTTTTGGATAAATGCCACTGATGAATCAATAGAACAACCAGTTGCTTGTTGCACTTCTTGATTAACCGCCAGAATTATAAAACGATTGTATTTTAATAGATAAGAAGCTTCTAAGGCAGTTCCGTGTGCTGACCAATTTTCAATAAACGGTTTTAAATCGTTCTCGATTTCAGTCATTTCATCATCTGAAAATTTTCGGTTGGATTGGTAAATCCAAATTTTAGAGTCTTCGGGTAAATCTTCAAAAGGAATAAACATTTTATTATAAATTTAGAATTTAGAATTTAGAAGTTAGAAGTTATAAGTTATACATTTCTAAATTCCAATTTATAAATCTTGTGCGTTAGCAATTAACTCGGCGATGTCCATTACTTTAACTTCGCTTTCTTTTTCTTTATTTTTAACCCCATCAGTCATCATCGTGTTGCAAAAAGGGCAACCTGCGGCAATGATTTCAGGTTGGGTTTCTAGTGCCTCTTCGGTTCTAAGAATATTTACTTCTTTGTTTCCAGGTTCAGCATCTTTGAACATTTGTGCACCACCAGCACCACAACATAAACCGTTGGCACGTGAACGTTTCATCTCCACCAATTCGGCATCCAACTTTTGAATTAATTCCCTTGGTGCTTCATAAACATTGTTAGCTCTTCCGAGATAACATGGGTCGTGAAATGTAATTCTCTTTCCTTTGAATTGTCCGCCTTCGATGGTTAATCGTCCAGTATCTAGTAATGAATTTAAGAATTCGGTGTGATGAATTACTTCATACTCTCCACCTAATTCAGGATATTCGTTTTTCAGTGTGTTAAAACAATGTGGACAAGCAGTAACTATTTTTTTGGCTTCATACCCGTTTAAGACTTCAATATTCATCATGGCTTGCATTTGGAACAAAAACTCATTTCCTGCTCGTTTGGCTGGATCACCAGTACAGCTTTCTTCCGTACCTAAAACAGCAAACTCCACATTCGCACGATTTAAAATACGCACAAATGCTTTGGTGATTTTCTTTGCTCTGTCATCAAAACTACCAGCACAACCAACCCAAAACAAAACTTCGGGTTGCTTGCCTTGAGCCATCATTTCTGCCATGGTTGGCACATTTAATACTTCTGACATTTTAATTTTTGATTTATGATATCAGATATTAAATATTTAAAATTTAATATCTAAAATCTAATATTATTCATGTTGTCCATCGTCGAAAACTTCAATGGTTACTTCTTTTTCAATTAAATCGGTAAATTTTCCTCTGTAACGCGTCGCTTTCACCAAGTGATTATCAATCCAGTGGTAATTACCGCCACGCGGTTTTCCAAATAGAATTCCATGGTATTTAAACCCGTGTTTTTTCAACCAAATTTCAGTATATTCTCTGTGAGCTTCTGTTCTTGAAGTAAAGAAAAATATAATATGACCTTCGTCATACCATTTGTTTAATGTTACTAAGGCATCAGGGTAAACTTCTGCTGTCAACATTCTTTCTGGTTCTTCATTTGGAATATCGTCACAAACGGTTCCGTCAATGTCGATTAAATAATTCTTTACGCCTTCTGGCAAAATCGGACTTAAATGTTGTCCGTTTTGAGTAATAGTTTGCAAGTTCTTGTCAATGTCTTCCGCTTTCATTTTTTTTACTTTTTATTATTTCACATTCATTTGACAAATTCCCAAGTCTCACATTTATGGTAATTTGTTTTATTTTTAATTAATTTTCGTTTTTCCAGTTTAATCTATCTTGTTGGTTGTATTGCCATGGCGCACCATTATTCTCAATGTTGGTCATCATCGCATTCAACGATTGTGGTGCTGCACTTTGTTCCATTACCAAATATCTTCTCATATCCATGATAATCGATAACGGACTTATATTTATAGGGCATTCTTCCACACAAGCATTACACGATGTACATGCCCACAACTCTTCTGCAGTGATATAATCATTCAGTAACGATTTATTATCGGGAACAAAAACACCTTT
>JAYVNT010000281.1:0-5120 GCA_043758285.1 Flavobacterium sp. | reverse complement strand
AAGAAGTTATCGATTTTTTAATCCAAAAAAACATCAATTTCTATAGTGCCACATTGCAAAATGCAACTTCATACCACACCCAAGATTTCACCATGCCGACCGCTTTGGTTGTTGGCACAGAAGCTATAGGATTAACCCAACTTTGGCGTGAAAAAGCAACTCAAAATATCATTATCCCGATGCAAGGAGAAATAGATAGTATGAATGTATCTGTTGCTGCAGCGATTTTAATTTTTGAAGCCAAAAGACAACGTGGTTTTTGAAGATTTGGTTTTTAAATAAGTTATTCCTAATTTTAAGGATTGATTGAAAATGCTATGATTCAAATAGATTTAGAAGAAGAAAAAAAAGCCATTGCTCGAGAATACAAAGAATTACTCCGCATCAGTTATCAAACGCTAACTGATTCTGATAAAAAACTTATTCGAAAGGCCTTTGATGTTGCCGTTGAAGCACACAAAGACCAGAGAAGAAAATCGGGCGAAGCGTATATATTCCATCCTATTGGTGTTGCCAAAATTGTAGCTTCCGAAATTGGACTTGGAGCAACAAGCATTGCCGCTGCCTTAATGCACGATGTGGTAGAAGATACTGATGTGACTTTGGAAGACATTGAAAAAAAATTTAATCCAAAGATTGCGCAATTGGTAGAAGGTTTGACCAAAATTGCTCAGGTCAAAAAAGACATGAACATCTCGATGCAAGCGGAAAATTTTCGTAAAATGCTCTTAACATTGAACGATGATGTTCGTGTGATTTTAATCAAAATTGCTGATCGGTTGCACAATATGCAAACCATGGATTCCATGGCGAATGACAAACAAATAAAAATTGCCTCTGAAACCTTATATATTTATGCACCGCTCGCCCATCGATTAGGGTTGTATAACATCAAAACCAAACTGGAAGATTTAGGATTAAAATATACCGAGCCCGAAATATTCAAAGATATTGTTAGTAAAATAAAAGAAACTAAAGAAGAACAAGACGAATACATCAAAACGATTTCGGATGTTTTAAAAAAATCATTAACCGAAGAAGGTGTTGATTATCTGATCAAAGGCAGACCAAAATCTATTTATTCTATTAGGAGAAAAATGGCGGCACAAAATGTGACCTTCGATGAAGTCTATGACAAATTTGCACTTCGCATTATCTACAAATCCAATCTTCACGACGAGAAATTCCTAGCTTGGAAGATATATTCCATCGTTACCGATCATTATCGCCCAAGTCCTAGCCGATTGCGCGATTGGATTTCTTCACCAAAATCTACGGGTTACGAAGCGTTGCACATCACCGTCATGGGACCAAAAGGGCGTTGGGTAGAAATTCAGGTTCGCAGTGAACGCATGGACGAAATTGCCGAAAAAGGATATGCCGCACATTATAAATATAAAAACGGTGCTACTGTTGAAAGCGGTTTAGATACTTGGCTCAATCTGTTGAAAGAAGCGTTGGAAAGTTCTGAAACCAATGCGGTTGACTTTGTAGAAGATTTCAAAATGAATCTGTATGCCAAAGAAATCTTCGTCTTTACACCCAAAGGCGAAATCAAATCATTACCAAAAGGTGCCACTTCGCTCGACTTTGCTTTTAGTATTCACTCCGAGATTGGGATTAAAACGCGCGGAACGCGCGTCAACGGTAAGTTAGTACAACTCAATCATGAATTAAAAAGTGGCGACCAAATTGAAATCATTACTTCTGTACATCAAAAACCAACAATTAACTGGCTGGATTATGTAACCACTTCGAGAGCGAAAAACAAAATCAGAAACGTTCTCAACGAAAACACCAAGAAAATTGCCGAAGACGGCAGAGAATTATTGACCCGAAAATTGAAACATTTAAAAATCACTATCAACGAAACCGTGATTAATGAATTGGTCAATTTCTTCAAGCTCAAAACCAGTTTGGATTTGTTCTATCGAGCAGGAATTGGTTCTATTGAAAACCAACAACTGAAGGATTATGCTGCTCAAAAGAGCAACACCTTGATGAATTTTTTCAAAACAAAAATTAAAAGAGCACCAAGCACAAACCAAGAAGAAATTAACAAACCCATACTAAACAGCAACTATGACATGCTCGTTTTTGGTTCAGAGCAAGACAAGTTGGATTATAAATTATCGTCTTGTTGCAACCCAATTCCTGGTGATGATGTGTTTGGTTTTATAACCATCAATGAAGGAATCAAAGTGCACAAAAAAGACTGTCCCAACGCCATTGCACTTCAATCTAATTATGCGTATCGAATAATGCAAGCCAAATGGATTGACTCCTCGCAGCAGGAATTCAAAGCCATTCTGAAAATTACAGGAATGGATAGTTTGGGTTTGACCAACGAATTGACCAAAGTAATTTCCAATAATATGCATGTGAATATTCAAAGTATTTCCCTCAGTGGTGAAGCTGGAATATTCTATGGACAAGTGGCGGTAATTGTACAGAACAACGCTATTTTGAAAAAACTCATAGACAACATCAAAAAAATTGATGGCATTGATAAAGTGACCAGAGTTTATACAAATTAGTTACGGGTTACGGGTTTCGAGTTACGGGTTGTGGGTTTTCTAAATGAATAAACTTCAAACGCTATATTAATATAGTTATTGCTTTTAAGATAATGCTTCATAAACAATTCGTTTAAAACTTTAAACTTTAAACTTTTAAACCTTAAACAAAAAATTTACCTTTGACCCATGACACTAATTGCATCCGATAACACTAAAAATCAAGAGACCGTAAAAAACGTTTTTACTCTCTATCTTGAAAACAAGGGACACCGAAAAACTCCTGAACGCTACGCCATTCTTTTAGAAATTTATGATAGCGAAGAGCATTTTGATATTGAACATTTGTATATCAAAATGAAGAATAAAAACTATCGTGTGTCGCGTGCCACGTTGTACAACACCATCGAACTTTTGTTAGATTGTGGTCTGGTGCGTAAGCATCAGTTTGGACAAAACCAAGCACACTATGAGAAATCCTATTTCGATAAGCAACACGACCATATCATCATGACCGATAGTGGTGAAGTTATCGAGTTTTGTGATCCAAGAATTCAAACCATCAAACAAACCATAGAAGAA
The DNA here is from genome assembly GCA_043758285.1 of Flavobacterium sp. Taxonomy (GTDB): domain Bacteria; phylum Bacteroidota; class Bacteroidia; order Flavobacteriales; family Flavobacteriaceae; genus Flavobacterium. Next base: position 2,022 of record JAYVNT010000281.1, on the reverse strand, counting down.
ATATTTGGTATCGAAATCCACAACCACTCTTTGTATTTTTATGCAAATAAGAAATCAATTGATAATGAATAATTAACAATTGATAATGGATGTACTGTTTTCCTGATTTTTCGCAGAATTAAATTAAAATTATTATAATAAAATTCAACTAGATTGATGGTTCACAAAAATTCTTTCATTGTCAATTATCAATCATCAATTATCAATTAAAATGACTGTAGATTTACTACTCGGATTACAATGGGGCGACGAAGGCAAAGGGAAAATCGTTGACGTACTAACCTCAAAATACGACATCATCGCTCGTTTTCAAGGCGGACCAAACGCAGGACACACACTCGAATTTGACGGAATAAAACATGTTTTGAGAACCATCCCTTCCGGGATTTTTCATAGCAATAATATTAATATCATCGGAAACGGTGTCGTTATTGACCCCGTAGTTTTCAAAAGTGAAATTGATGGTTTAGCCAAATTCAACCTCGATTTAAAATCAAAACTGATTATTTCGCGTAAAGCGCATTTGATACTTCCAACGCACCGTTTGCTTGATGCCGCTTCGGAAGCAGCAAAAGGGAAAGCCAAAATTGGTTCTACCTTAAAAGGCATTGGACCAACCTATATGGATAAAACCGGTAGAAACGGAATTCGTGTGGGCGATATTGAACTAGCCGATTTCAAGGAACGTTACAGAGCTTTGGCAGACAAACACGAAACCATGATTGCGTTTTATAACGTGGACATTCAATACAACTTGCCCGAGCTGGAAAAAGAATTCTTTGATGCAATTGAAGAGTTGAAAAAACTAGATTTTATTGACAGCGAAGAATATTTGGCGCAAGCCCAAAAAGCAGGAAAATCTATTCTTTGCGAAGGCGCACAAGGTTCGTTATTGGATGTAGATTTTGGAACCTATCCGTTTGTAACTTCTTCTAATACCACTGCGGCTGGGGCTTGCACCGGTCTTGGCATTGCACCCAATAAAATCAAAGAAGTCTATGGCATTTTCAAAGCATACACCACCCGTGTGGGTTCTGGACCGTTCCCAACGGAGGATTTTACCGATGCAGGCGATTTGATGGCAAGCGTTGGCAACGAATTTGGCTCTGTAACCGGACGAAAACGCCGTTGCGGTTGGTTAGATATAGTAGCGCTGAAATATGCAGTCCAAATTAATGGCGTAACCCAACTGATGATGATGAAAGCCGATGTGCTCTCTGGGTTTGAAACCCTGAAAGTATGCACCGGGTATAACTATAAAGGCGAAGTAATTCATCATTTGCCTTATAACATAGAACCCGAAAACGTCACGCCTATCTACACCGAATTCGAAGGATGGAAGCAAGATTTAACCGGTTTAACCACTTATAACAGTTTACCAAAAGAATTAAAAGACTACATTGAATTCATTGAAAAAGAAATGGAAGTACCCATAAAAATTGTGTCTGTTGGACCAGATAGAAAGCAAACGATAACGAGGTAAATTAGAAACCACAAATGATAAAAAAACAGGTAGTTGTAATTAGTTTCATTTTGTTAGGAATTACAAAATCATTTTCTCAAGACATTGACTCTACAAAAGTTTTAATGACTGAAATTTCTAGAAGTTATAAAGGAAAAACTAAAGAGGGCCTAGCCGATGGAAAAGGAACCGCAAAAGGTGAAGACACATATATTGGTGAATTTAAAAAAGGTTTACCCGACGGAAAAGGAAAATACACTTATAAAAACGGAAATAACTACACGGGATTGTGGAGTAACGGACAGAAAAATGGAAAAGGAGAATTTAACTATCGTATAAACGGAAGCAATTTTACACAAAAAGGGTATTGGGTAAAAGGGGATTACTCGGGTATTGACGACCCCAATAATTTTTATAATGTTTCAAACATTACCTATGTTGATAGTTACACTATTAATAAATCAGAAGGCAACGAAAATAACATCTTATTAAGTGTAATGAGTGGCGAGACTAAATATGTTCCTGCAAATTTTGACATAAAACTATCTTCAGGACAATGG
>JAYVNT010000280.1:0-5134 GCA_043758285.1 Flavobacterium sp. | reverse complement strand
CCAAAGAAGAAATGAAGTTGGTGCGCGAAACGCAAAAAATTATCGGAGATAAATCTATTGCAGTTACTGCAACTGCCATTAGAATTCCGGTAGTTGGTGGTCATAGCGAAGCTGTGAATGTAGAGTTCACAAATGATTTTGATGTGAATGAAGTGCGCAACATCTTGCATCACACGGATGGCGTTACGGTTCAGGACAATAATGACACCTATACGTATCCGATGCCGTTGTATGCTCAAGGAAAAGATGATGTATTTGTGGGTAGAATTCGTCGTGACGAAAGCCAGCCAAACTCTTTGAACATGTGGATTGTATCAGACAACTTGAGAAAAGGTGCCGCAACCAATACTATTCAGATTGCTGAATATTTAGTAGCTAATAAATTGGTCTAAAATAAATACTTATTGAAATCCTTATCAGTTGGTGAGGATTTTTTTTGGCTAATAGCCAAAATTTTAGGTCAATTAATCAAACGTTTAGGTTGTCTGGTTAACCGTTTGTGTTTTTCAGGTAAAGTTTTGGGTTGGTTACCTAAAATTTTACGCTACTTGACGTGAAATCTTGGTTAAGACACCTAAACTTTTAGGTTTTTGATACAATTCTGGGTTCGGCAGGTTATTTTTTATCTTAAAATTTGTTAAATCTGGGCGGTTTTTCTATGTGTTGGCTTACATTTGCCGAAATGAAAAACAAGCTTTCAATACTGAGTTTCTCTTTTTCACTAATGGTAATGGCCGCAATTTTATTGCAGTCTCTCCACGCTTTTAAGCATTTGGAACAATTTGTTACAGAAAAACATTGCCATCATAAGTATGCTTTAAACAAAACCGAAATCAATCATCAGCATCACGATTTTGACCATTGTTTTGTTTGCGAATTTGCCATAAGCAATTATACGCCTGTTCATTTTTTCTCTTTTAATTTCAAAAAAGCAGCAGTCAATACTTGCTATACTTTTTGTTATTCTAAAGAAATTACCGAATCTTTTAGAGGCGCACTCTTTGCACTTCGAGCACCTCCCACAGTTATTGTTTAATCGGTTACGCCAAATAATTTGGCACTAAAATCATTTACAATAACTATAAAATCAAAAACATGAAACTATTTTATGCAACCTTATTACTAGGGTTCTCTACATTTATATCTGCACAGAACAAAATTTCAGGAATTACTTCTGATAAAGACCACAAACCATTACCGAGTGTAAACATTTCCATTCCCGAAATCCATAAGGAAACTATTTCTGATGCTGCTGGAAATTATAGCTTAAACAATTTGCCGAAAGGTAATTTTACCATCATTTTTTCTTCTATTGGTTATGCAACAAAGTCCGTTACTGCAACTCTCACTAATAAAGAAACTCCGCTCGATGTCGTTTTGGAAGACAATATTATCCACATGGATGAAGTAATTATTTCTACCGTTTTTAACAAATTGCAATCGCAAAACGTAATAAAAGTAGAACACGAAAGTGTAAAATCACTGCAACAAAAAGGAGCAACAACATTGGTAGAAGGATTGGCTACAATCCCCGGAGTTTCTCAAATATCGACTGGTGTTTCTATTGGAAAACCCGTAATTAGAGGGTTGAGTGCCAATAGAGTTTTGGTTTATTCGCAAGGCGTTCGTCTGGAAAATCAAGCTTTTGGAGACGAACATGGTTTGGGGTTAAACGATGCTGGTGTAGAAAGTGTTGAAGTTATAAAAGGACCGGCTTCGTTGCTATATGGTTCGGATGCACTTGGTGGTGTTTTGTATTTTATTCCCGAAAAATTTGCCAAAGCCAATACTTTCGGACTAGACATTGGACAAAAATATTTTTCAAACACATTGGGTCATACTACCAACATCGGATTTAAAACTTCTGGAAATAAGTTCAAGTTTCTGACTCGTTTTAGCAACACGATTCATTCGGATTATAAAATTCCAAACGGAGACAGAGTAACCAATACGCGCTATAACGAACTAGATTTTAAAACAGGTATTGGTTATAGCGATAAGAATTTCTCGTCAGAGTTTAGGTATAATTACAATCGCATTTTGTTGGGAATTCCAGATCAAGGGATTGCGGCGCAAACTACGGACAACAAGCCAGAATATCCAAGACAAACGGTTTACAATCAGCTTTTGAGTTTGAACAATACGGTGTTTTTAGGGAGTTCAAAATTAGATTTGAATGTTGGTTATATTTATAATGATAGAGCCGAATTTCCAGAATCGCCAGTTCCAGGATCTAATTGGCATTTAAAAACATTGAATTATGATGTGAAATATCATCTGCCATCAATAAGAAAATTTGAAACAATACTAGGCGTACAAGGAATGCACCAAACTAATTTGAATGTTGGTACTGAATATTTAATTCCCGATGCTACTACCAAAGATATTGGAGCGTTTGGAACCACACGATATGAAATTGGCAATAATGTTTTTCAAGCCGGAATTAGATATGATGTTAGAAAAGTTGTTGGGACAGCGCATGGCACTGTTGGCGATGACGGATATTTAGCTCCAATTGACAGAAAGTTTGACAGTTTTAATGCTTCTTTAGGATATAAAACTGATTTGAACAAAGATATTAGTTTGCGATTGAATTTAGCATCTGGTTTTAGAGCCCCAAATATTTTTGAATTAAGTTCAAATGGTGTTCATGACGGAACGATACGTTATGAGATAGGAAATCCAAACTTAAAAAGTGAACAAAATTTTCAAACCGATTTGAATTTAGAATACAAAAGTTCGCATTTTGAATTGTTCGTAAATGGATTTTACAACAAAATAAATAACTATATCTATATTTCGCCAACCGGAAATGTTATTAATGGCTTTAATGTTTTTGATTATTTACAAAACAATGCCTATTTGTATGGTGGAGAAGCGGGAATACATTTTCATCCGCATCCAATAGATTGGTTGCACATTACAAGTAGTTTTGAAAGCGTAACAGGCAAAAAACAAGATGGTAGCAACCTGCCTTTAATTCCGGCTAACAAATGGAATAATACTGTTCGCGTTGATTTTAAATCGAACAAAACTTTTAAAGATGGTTTTATCCTAGCAACTGTTGAGCATACTTTGAGTCAAAATAACCCGAGTGAATTTGAGACAAAATCGAATGATTACACTTTGGTTAATCTAGGCATTGGCGGAAAAATTATTTTAGGAAAAACCAGTTTTAATGTCAATCTGAATGGAAATAATTTGCTTAATAAAACCTATATCGCTCATTTATCTAGGTTAAAAAATGAAGGAATTCCAAACATTGGAAGAAATATTGTGATTGGAATTAATTTCAATATATAAGAGCATTGCTATTCAACTGTTTTTAAGACTTGTTTGTAATGAGTATAAAATTTTAAGAATACTGCCCCCAAAAAGTTTAACACTATTTGGGGGTATTTTATTTCTCTTTTTTCAAATCTTCGGCTACTTTTTCTAACTCAGCATACCAATCTTCGCCAAAGCGTCGTATCAACGCTTCTTTTACGAATTTATACACTGGAACTTCCAATTCTTTTCCTAGCGAACATGCTGGATTACAAATGTCCCAGCGATCATAATTAACGGCTGCAAACTCAGTAAAATCTTTTACACGAACAGGATATAAATGGCAAGAAACGGGTTTCTTCCAGTCAATTATCCCTTGATTATATGCTTGCTCGATGCCACAAAGTGCCGTTTTTCCATCAAAAATAACATACGCACAATCTTTATTATCAATCAAAGGCGTTTCTAAATCTTGATCCGTTCCAACAACCCAAGTGCCTAATCGTTCGATGGCTTCAATGCCTTCTTTTCGCAAAAAAGGTTTAATTTTTGGATAAATTTCCTCAAGAATTTTGGTTTCTTCGGCTGTCAAAGGCGCACCAGCATCACCATCTACACAACAGGCACCATGACACGCCGAAAGATTGCAGACAAAATCTTTTTCGAGGATGTCTTCCGACACGATGGTTTTGCCTAGTTGAAACATATTATGATTTTGGATTAAGCCCTTCGACTGCGCTCAGGGTGACAATAATTTGAATTTATATTCCCTGCAAAAATAGCTAAATTAGTCCCTAAACTTCGGGAAGGGTTATGGAATTTCCATTTTGGAATTTAATACATATGGCGATTGCTGTTAAATTATTTGCGACTAATGTTAAAGGTCTCCTTGCATCAAGACAAATTTTAGTATTTTTGTCTTCAAATATGTATATCGTGAAAATTTTTACCAACATCCTTCTCTTTATTGCTATCGCTTTGATTATCGTAAATATTTTTCTGCTTGATTTCAAAAAACCTTTCGAAGGCAATAGCATGATAGCTTTGATTGGCATTGTGGCATCGTTTTGTGCTGTTTTTATTCTTCTAATTTTTAGAATGTCTAAAAAGATTGAAGAAAAACTAAAAAACTAAATCCATGTTTGATGTTTTGATACTCGGCGGTGGCGTTTCGGGAATGTCGTGCGCTTTGGTTTTGGGTTCGGCTCACAAGAAAGCATTTGTTCAAGGTAAAAAAATCGGAATTATTGCGCACCAAAAAACATCATCGCTGCAAGAAGCCCTATTCTACAATGCTTACGGAGTTCCTTCAGGAAAATTAGGATCTGAATTATTGACCGAAAGCGTTGCTCATTTAAAAGAATTATATCCGCACGTTATTCAAATTCCAGCCGAGAAAGTCTTAAAAGTTTCAGGCGAATTTCCAAATTTTACGGTTACCACCAATAAGAGTTCGTATCAAACTAAGAGCATCGTTGTTGCTATTGGCTATGCCAACACGTTTGATATTGACGGTTTAAACCAGCATGTCGAAACGCACAAAAAAGCGTTGGCCGAAAAACAACGCATCCAACTCAAAAATGAAGACCACAAAGTAACCGACGGAATTTATGTCGTGGGAACGCTTGCCGGTTGGCGAAGCCAATTAGCCATTGCAGCTGGAAGTGGTGCTGCCGTTGCGACGGATATTTTGACCCTTTGGAACGATGGAATTTCGACGCAAAGCCATGACAGTATTAAAAAGTAGTTTATATTTTGCAACATAAGCTCCTTTCACATTCTCGAGAACGTTTTGTTGTACAACATAAGCTCCTTTCACATTCTCGAGAACGTTTTGTTGTACAACATAAGCTCCTTTCACATTCTC
>JAYVNT010000279.1:0-5135 GCA_043758285.1 Flavobacterium sp. | reverse complement strand
CACTTCGTAGTAAACTCTATCAATATGGTATAGCATATCTTAAAAGCGATTTGAACGTTGATGGCACAACAAATCTTAAAAGCGATTTGAACGTTGACGGCACAACAAATCTTAAAAGCGATTTGAACGTTGACGGCACAACAAATCTCTACAATACCTTAACAGTTAATGGGCAAACAGATATAAATAACCAATTGGTAGTAGAAAGTAATGTGGCTGATGGTGGTTTTATAGCAACATTCTCAAACCTTAACGGAGGGAATGGTGACGGGATAGACATAAAACTGGGGAAATCAAAATCAGAATATGAAATACCAACCATACCTGAATTAATTACACAACAAGAAATTGATGATATAAAAAACTTAATTAGGTGCGATTACACATTGCCCAAAATTGATTTACTTGAAAAAATCATTATAAGCCTCGCTTTTGAAGACATTAAGATAATTGCGGGCTTAACGATAAGTATAGGTAATTTGATGATTGGATTTATTAATACAAGTATAGGTTTACCCGCAAGTATACATTTACCATTGGGAATTGGCAACATAGACATCCTTCCAGCTATTCCAACAATCAACCTTTCTGATCTTGGTATTCCCAACATAAATCTTATATCTTTAGATTTTTGGGGGATACCTAATTTTTGCTTGACTGACGGTGCGGGTCAAACGCCACTCAATAATAAAAATGAGTTTATTCGTTTTTCAGACCAAAATGATAGTAAAATGGGTTCAATTAGAGCGGAATCGGTAACCAATTGGGCAAAGAACTACTTAAATCCTTCTTTTTTGTTCAGTTTACGAGGGGCAATTACGAGTAGTAAGATTGATAAATTTCATGCCCAATGGCATTTCAAAGGGTTGTTATCGGCAGCCCTATCGTCATATACAAAAATAGGAGTAGAATATACTTCAGGCAATGGAGATTATGCCGAATGGTTGGAGCGAATCGACACACAAGAATTTATCAGTGCGGGTGATATTGTTGGTGTAATCGGAGGGAAAATAACCAAAGATTTGACCAAAGCTGAGCAAGTCTTGGTTGTATCGCACAATCCAATTGTACTCGGAAATATACCACCAGAAGGCACAAATTTTCAAGGGAATAACATTGCTTTTATGGGACAAGTACCAGTAAAAATTATTGGACCAGTTACTACGGGTGACTTCATCGTAGGAAATAATGAAACGCCAGGTTACGGTTTTGCAAAAAAACAAAAAGATATGACGGTTGAGGATTTCAAATATGTCGTGGGAAGGTCGTGGGAAAATAATGAGAACGATGGACCAATAAAAGTCAATACGGTGGTAGGGGTTCACAACGGCGATTATTTGAAAATTTTGAAAAAGTACGAAGAAAAATTTAAAGATGCTGAACAAAGACTTGAATCAATTGAATCAAAAGTTAATATTTTAATGAATAAAATGGAAGCGAAAACGAGTAATTAAGAAATCAATAATTCATTAATAGTAAATTGTTTTAACAAAAAACTATGAATAAAGATATGAAAACATCAAACTTCATTTTAAAAACTTTACAGATTTTAGCTTTTGTAATAATAGCATTAAATACCAATGGACAAACACCTACCGCTTTTAAAAATACTGATGAGGCTCAGATTAAAATTTGGCTAAAAGATTTGTATGAACCAGGCGTATCAGTGACGGAAGATTCTGTTTTTATAAATGCAGAAGCCTCAAAACTAATAAATGATGAACAATACAGGAACCTACTGTATCCAAAAACTTATTCTTGGCAAGCAGCGATTGTTTTTATTCAAAAACAAGAACTAAAAAAAGCATTTTGGTACTTTATTAACCTCTATTCGCTAAATGAGAAAAATAAAGAGATAGTAGTGAAAGCAATCTTAGCTTATGATAAACTATTTAAAATGGATAAAATCCTTGTCAGTACCTTTTATACTTATAGCTTAATTGACCCTGAAATTGGCAGTATCGTAAACGGACAATCTAAAATAACGGCTCCACATATTTTGGAAAAAAAGCTCCAAGTCGTAAAAGAATTACTCTTCTATCTTGATAAATATAGGACAGAAAAAAAAGATATTAAAGCCACAATTAAGTAAAAACTATATACATAAAAAGCTTTCTTTTTGGAAAAGGCTTATTGATTAAACACGAAAAAAATGAAATCATTTTACTCAAAATATACGTCAATAATGAAATCAATACTAATAATTATCAATTTATTGGGTCTAATTTGCCTATCATCTTTGATAGCCAATGCAACAATTCGCTATGTAAAACCAACCGCCACAGGGTCTGGCTCAGGCGTAGACTGGCAAAATGCCTCAGGAAACTTGCAAGCAATGATAGATGCTTCAACTCAAACTGATGAGGTTTGGGTTATGTCAGGTACTTACAAACCAGCCAATTATCCCACCAGTGGTACGGGTGGTTCTACCACAAGGGATTATGCTTTTAGCCTTAAAAACGGCGTAAAAGTTTATGGTGGTTTTGTAGGAAACGAAACTTCATTGGTTGCCCGCACAGTCGCTGTTATTGCTGCCAATCCGAGTATCTTGAATGGTGATATAAATAATACGGCAACAATCACTGATGATGTTATTCACGTAATAGTATCCGTTTCAGATAATATTACTACGATTCTTGATGGTTTTACAGTTACAAAGGGAAATGCGAGCGGAACAAGCTATATGACTATAGAAACCAAAGAAGTGCAAAGAAATACAGGTGGTGGAATGAACATTTTTGAGTCTAATCCAACCATTACCAATTGTATTTTTACATTAAATGTTGCCTCTTCTTATGGTGGTGGATTATTCAACTCAACGTCCTCGCCGACTATCACAAAAAGCACTTTTTCGTTAAATACTTCGAGTCAGTACGGTGGTGGTATGTATAATACTGTAAGTTCTTCACCCACAATTAGTGGTTGTACTTTTTTATCAAATACTACTATGTATTATGGTGGTGGAATGTTTAATGAGCAGTCTTCTTCACCAACCATTACTCAATGTATTTTTTCGACAAATACTACCACAACCAATTCGGGGGGATACGGAGGCGGTATATATAATACACTATCAAGTCCAATCATTAACAATAGTGTATTTGTTTCCAACGGCTCTATTTCAGGAGGTGGTGTTGCCAATGTTGCTGGCTCTGATAGTAAATTGACTAACTGTTTATTTACGGCAAATACCTCTGATTTTGGAGGGGGAATCTTTAATCTTTCATCCTCTCCAACCATTGCTAATTGTACATTTGTCGCCAATACATCAGCTTATAATGGTGGTGGTGGTGGATTATACAATAAGACTTTCCCAACCGATTTGAAAGTGCAAAACTGTATTTTTTGGAATAATAAAAAGAATACTTATAATAATGTTATAGGAGCAGATATTGAAAACTTCAATGCGAAAGTAATCGTTACAAACACAGCTTTGCAATTGTATATTGGTGCTGTAAATTATCCCTTCGTGGCAGGTACTTCAGGCTTTCAAGGTAATGGTTTAGGAAATTTATATGCTACCGACCCATTTTTTGTAGTTGCTTTTAACCCAATAGGCTTAGATAATGTTTGGGGAACGGCTGATGATGGATTGATTTTGCAAAATTGTAGCCCTTCTGTCAATGTTGCGAATAATGGTGATAATGCTACAACTACCGATATAAGTGGTATAGCTAATAGTCGTATAAAAAATACAACTATTGATATGGGGGCTTATGAGAATCAATTTGGTGATATGACCGTGGCTATCGCTAAAAATCCTAATACTGCTTTTATTTGTAAAGGGACAAGCGTAACTTTTACGGCTTCGCCCACCAATGTTGGACTTTCACCCATCTATGATTTTCAGATAAATAACGTAAGTATTCAGAAAAGTATCACTCCTACTTTTACTTCGGCTACTTTAATAGATGGAGATGTAGTGAAAGTAATACTTACTTCAAATTCGTGTACGGCTACATCAAGTTCGATTACGATGGCTGTTCATTTACCTATTCCGATGGCACAAAGCAACACTCCCATTTGTGCTGCAAATAATTTGAATTTAAGCGCATCAAGTTCAGTTCCTGCAAGTACAAATACTTATTTATGGCAAGGTCCGAACAGTTATACATCAACGAGTCAAGCACCTATTTTTAGCAATTCAACAACTTCATTGTCAGGTACTTATAGTGTAACAATTACAGATTCTTATGGCTGTTCGGCAACAACTTCTGTATCCGTCACGGTTAATGCTTTGCCTGTGCCGAGTACCGGAAGCAATTCACCAATCTGCAAGGGATTCACATTAAATTTGCAATCATCTAATACTAGTGAAGGCCTAAATAATACATATATGTGGAGTGGGCCAAATGGATATACTTCAAATATTCAAAATCCAATATTTTTGAATGCAAATACCACATTATCAGGAACGTACAGCGTTATAATAACGAATAGTAATGGCTGTATTGCAACATCGGCAACACCAGTAATCGTAAATGCCTTGCCAGTTCCAACAATTGGGAGTAATTCACCTATATGTAGTGGATTTACTTTAAATCTAACTTCATCAAATACAAGTGGGGGCTTAAATAACACTTATGCTTGGTCTGGCCCAAACAGCTATACTACTACGAATCAAAATCCTTCATTTACAAATTCAACTACTTCATTATCAGGAAATTACAGTGTAATGGTAACCGATAAAAATGGTTGTTTGGCTACCATTTCGACTGCCGTAATAGTGAATGCTTTACCCGTGCCGACGATTGGGAGTAATACACCCATTTGTGCAGGATTTGCATTAAATCTTACTTCATCAAATGTGGGGTTAAGCAATAAATATTCTTGGAGCGGCCCAAATAGCTATTCTTCCACAGATCAAAACCCTACTATTCCAAATGCAACAACCTCATTGTCTGGAACTTATAGTGTAACTGTTACAGACTTGAACGGTTGTACAGCAACTGTCTCTACGCCTGTAATCGTAAATCAACTTCCCAAACCAACTATAAAAAGCAATACACCTGTATGTACGGGATTTGCACTAAATTTGGAAGCAACCAATTTAAACTCAGGACAGAATAATAATTATTTGTGGAAAGGACCAAACAACTATACTTCAACTAATCAAAATCCAGTAATCTTGAATG
>JAYVNT010000278.1:0-5170 GCA_043758285.1 Flavobacterium sp. | reverse complement strand
ATTAAAAAACGTTTTGAAAACATATTCATAATAGTTAACAATCCTTGTTTAGAATATTGGATTTTATTACATTTTCAAACTACAGCGAAATATTTTGATAATTGTGATAATGCTACAAAAGAGTTAAAAAAATATTTAACAAATTATGAGAAAACTCAATCCTACTTCACTAAACAAGATAATGACATTTATTTAAAACTTAAACCAAAATTAATTGATGCAATTTCAAACGCAAAAAAATTAAAGGAATTAGACTTCGATAATCCTTACACTGCAATATCAGAAATGCAAATCTTTTTTGAAACAGAAGAAATTAAAAATATAATTGAGCAAAAATAAAGCCTACTGCTAACACACGTAGCTGTTGCACAACATCTTTAAAAAAATAATTTCTCAAATTAATCATTAAAACCAACCTTGTTATCCCGAAGTTTAAGGACTTTTAAGCGTGGTTTATTTTTATATTGTAGCTCACAATTGTAAAATTCAAGTAGCTCAAAAAGCTTTTTTTTTAACTCCTGCAAACCCGTTTTTAGTAAAGTGTTTACTTTCCCTTGTTGTAACTGCATTTTTTGAACTTGCAGCATTGGTTTTTTGACCATAAAGCGCAAGGACTTAAAAAATCATTTATTTCATACCAACCACCTTTTCAAATCTGCCGTGATGGCTTTTGGAAACTGGGATTAAACCCTGATTTTTAGAGTTATAATAGTTGGGAATACCATTGATTTTGATTAGAGGTTTGGATACATTAATTGTTTTTAAAGTATCCAAATCTGAGGGATTAAGAACAGCGTTGGTCTCGATATACTCTGAAGTAATGGTAGTTTTTGTAAAGTAAACGGTATCATAGCAAATTACTTGACCATATAGAATCCCGTCTTTTACTTCCAAATCAAAACATTCCAATTGCAATGGAATAAACGCTCTGATTTGCGTTTGACGGTTATAGATTTTGTAAGCAGCTTCTTTTCTGCTCCACAAATTCCAGACGGTTGTCTCAGGATTATTTGACTTTGAAATTAGCAGTTGTTCTTGAGGTGTAAAGAGTTTATTTAAAAAACCCTTGCGTTGCCAATTGCTTTCTTTTCTGGCAAGAGCCAAATCTATAATGTCGTTGCCAATCACTTTTCGGCGAGTTTGGTTTCAATGATGTCTAAAGTAGCTCTGACAGTTAACATTTTTGCCATCGATTGATCGTCAATTACGATAGCGAAAGCATCTTCTACATCCAGAACAATATCGACCAAGTTAGCCGAATTGATATTCAAATCGGTAATAAAATCGGTATCCTCATTGATGTTTTCGTATGCCTCATCGTTTTGGACAAACGGTTTTACAATCGTTTTTAACTTTTCAATTATTGCCGCTTTATCCATAGTTTAGTTGTATTTTTTTAAAATAACGCATCCATTTACGTCACCAAAACCAAAACTGGCTTTGGCTAAGATAGTGATATCTTTTTTAATGTACTGTTGCGGGATTCTAGTAACATCGATTATGTTGGTAATATCTGGATTTACATCTTCACAATTACTATTTGGAAAAACAAATCCTTCATAGACTTGTAAAACCGATGCCACACTTTCGATACTTCCTGAAGCTGACAAACAATGACCAACCATTGATTTCAATGAGTTGATATAGGGGAAATCAGTTCCTTTTCTGTTAAGTGCTATACTCCAGTTTTGAATTTCCAAACTGTCTTTGCTTGTTGCTGTCAAATGACCATTTATTGCGTCTATTTCATCGGAAGTAATTCCTGCATTAGCCAATGCATCCGTTACACATTTTTTTACGGCAATAGGATTTGGAGCTGTCATGGTTCCTAATCCGCGTTGTCCACCAGAGTTGATGTTGCCCCCTAAAACCTCAGCATATATTCGAGCACCACGAGCCAAAGCGGTTTCTAAATCCTCTAATAGTAAAGCGCCTGCGCCACTTCCCGGAACAAATCCCGAAGCGGTTGCCGACATCGGTCTTGAACCTTGCTCGGGTGTATTGTTATGTTTGAAGGTACACACTTTCATCGCGTCAAATCCGCCCCAAATGTAGGGTCCGCTATCGCTTGTGCTACCAACTAACATGCGTTTGGCTTGTCCCAATTTGATGCGTTCATAACCCATTAAAATGCTTTCTGTTCCTGTAGTACACGCCGAAGAATTGGTCGTTACTTGATTTCCTAAACCTAGTTTTCCTCCTAAATATGCACTTACGCCGCTGTTCATGGTTTGTGCAACGGCGGTGCTTCCCAATTTACGCGTTTGAAAATCATCAATCTTATAAATACTTTCTCTGAACTTTTCGATACCCGAAGTTCCGGTTCCGAAGATGGTTCCTGAGTCCCAATCAGGGTTTTCATTTTGTTCTATAGTCAACCCTGCATCTTTCCATGCCTCAATTCCAGCGATAACGCCATACAAAATTCCTGTAGAATTGAAATTACGAAGTTCTAATTCGGTGAAGTAGTTTCTTTTTAGTTCTTCTGAGATTTCGGGTGTTCCTGATATTTGACAAGAGAATTGTAATCGTTCCAATTCAGGGTTGTGTTTAATACCCGAAATTCCATTTTTGATGGCATGAGTAAACGCCTCAAGTCCTACTCCGTTTGGAGCAACAATTCCCAGACCTGTTATGACTACTCTTCGTTCCATATTTATACAATCATTCCGGCAATAGTGCCCTGACAAACTTCTTCTTTTTGTTCATTGAGCAGTTGCACTTTACATTTTAGTTTGCCAAACCTAAAATAAATTTTCTCCGAAATAACGGTTATGGTTTCATTTGGATAAACCGGTTTAAAGTACTCAATTTCAGATGATGTAAGCACTACTTTTGAATTGGCATTGAAATCATTAGCTACTAAATAAATACCTAAGCACACTACTCCTATTTGCGCCATTACTTCAGTGAGTATTACGCCAGGCGTAACAGGATTGTCTATGAAATGTCCTTTATAAAAATCTAAATCTGCATTGAATGTAAACCTTCCTTCCACTCCATTTTCATCAATATGCAACAGTTCATCTACAAAGAGGAATGGTTTGGTATAAGGCAGTTTTGATATGATTTGTTCTTTTGTCAATTATTTAATATTTACTTATTTTAGATGAGATTCCTCCTGCGTCGGAATGACAAAGTTGGTTTAGAATTCTATTAGTATTCGTTGCGCAGAAAAACCGGGACCAAAGCTTAAAAGTAATCCTTTTTCACCTTTGTTTGGTTTGCTATCCATAATGCGCTCTAAAACATACAATACTGTGGCGCTTGACATGTTTCCGTAAAGCCGCAGCACTTCTTTTGTATCATCAATATTTTTGCCTAAACTAGAAAATAAATCTTCTACCGTTTGAACAATCTTTTTGCCACCAGGATGAAATATTAAATGGTCAATGTCTTCTATTTTTAACTGGTTCTTTTTTAAAAACGGATGAATAATATCTGGGAAATGCTTCGCAATTGTATCGGGAACTTCTATATCCAAAACCATTTGCAGTCCGCTATTGGTGAGCTTAAAACCCATCATGTGAATGTTGTCATAAAAGTGATACATGTCTTCGGCAAGGATTGTTGGTCCTTCATCGGCTTCATGTGATGAAAGCAACACACAGGCAGCGCCATCACCAAAGATAGCCGCGCTGACAATATTTGCCATTGAATAATCATCGAGTTGAAAAGTCGCCGTGGGACTTTCTACGGCTATGACTGCGGCACGTTTTCCGGGATTAGCTTGGAGGAAGTTTTTGGCGTAAATCATTCCTGATATGCCAGCGGCGCAACCCATCTCGGTAACGGGTAATCTAACTATGTCTTGGCGGAGTTTTAGCGAATTGATTAAATACGCATCAAGTGACGGTATCATTATTCCGGTGCAACTTACTGTGATAATGTAATCAAGCGTTTCGGGTTTCCAATTGGCTTTCTTTAGGGCTTTGTCCAATACTTTTTCGCCCAGATTAATTACTTCTCGAACGTAAATGTCGTTTCGTTGCTCAAAAGAAGTTTTGGTAAAGACTTCTATAGGATCCATTATTGAGTAGCGTTTGTCAACTAGTGCGCCCTCGAATAGCTTTTTTACTTTTCTAATAAAGCGTTCTTCTTGTCCAAAAAGCCACGCATCCAAAAACGGGAGAATTTCTCCGGTGGTTCTGGAATATTTTGGTAATTCCTTTGCTACGGCTTTTATTTTAACACTCATTGATTCAAGAATTACGATTTTGGATTTCTGATTTCTGATTAGTATTGATTATCCATTGGTATCGAAATGCCCATTTCCATTCTATTGAATAGTTTTTGAGCATGAGTTTTTTAGAAAATTTTTCTAATTCTTGTTTTTTAAATCCTCTTAAAATAGAGACTAAGCCATCTTGTCTGGACATTGTATTTAAATTGAAAACAAAACACAATACTTGAAACAATCGATAGGAAATTGAACTTCTGTGCAAGTCATTGATAACAATCCCCAGTTTGGCATTGATATTAAACAGGTTCATCAGTTTGACAATTTCTCTGTCTTTAAAATGGTGCAATGTTAAGGTACACAGTACAATATCATAGTGCAGCTCAGCAAAAGGTTTGTCAAGAATATTTTCACATCGGTAATTGATGTTTGGATAATGACGCGATAATTTTTCGGCGTAATTGATTGTAAAGGGATTGGCATCAATGCCTATTAATTCAAATTTTACGTCATGATGACCGGCATAGTCCGCCAAGGTGCGCAACATATCGCCGTTGCCACAACCTATGTCAACAATGGTAAAGGTCTCAAGGGTTGGGTTTTGGCTGATGATGTTTTTAACACTGTCCAATGTAAGTTGGTTGCCACCCAAAAACCGATTGATTTTGGCAATCTTATCAAGTGCATCACGAAGTTCTTCGCCTTCCATCTCAAAATCATCCATTATTTCAGATTGATGGGTTCTGTGTTTTGTATTCAGTAACATCATATAGGTTTTCCGTGGGTATTTTTAATTATTTGGGGTAATAAGAAAGGAATGGCTGTAACAATATTTAAAACAAAATTAGCTAATTGTTCTTTCTGCAACAAATAACCTAATAATCTTCCGGTTTGTATTCGGTTTTTGAAATTTTTTTGCCATAGTTTGGTATATTTTTTTTCCATTTGGGTTCTTGAACAGTTGCCTTCTAAATAATTGATAACTGATTC
>JAYVNT010000277.1:0-5175 GCA_043758285.1 Flavobacterium sp. | reverse complement strand
TTATCATCACAGGAAATAAAAATTACGCCATCTTCATTTAAGAGTTCACGCAAAAGTTTCAAGCGTGGCATCATCATACAAAGCCATTTATCGTGCCTTGTCAAATCTTCAATATCAACTGTTTTCCCTAACCATTCTTGCATCATTGGGCTATTAACATTGTCGTTATATACCCAATTTTCATTACCAGTATTATACGGAACATCTATATAAATACATTTAATCTTCCCTGCATAAGTCGGAAGCAATGCCTTCAATGCTTTTAGGTTGTCGCCTTGTATAATCAGGTTATCGTGCAAAGAAACTTTGTCAGTTAAACTCAATTCTTTTTTAGGTATCAATTGATGATACTTAACCGCCAAATGGTGGTTTTGCACAAATGTTTTCCCTTTGAAATGTAGTGATGGCATATTATACTGTCGTTAAATAAAGTGATTGTTCTTTTAAGTTTGTTGTTCCGCAATCGCAACGCACATATTCAATGTTGTTGATTTTCTCATAGTGAACAAATGATTTGCACGAAGTGCAAAATATGATTTCCTCTATTCCAATCCACTTTTTGAAAATTGCATCAATCTCCTCTGTTGTAAATTGATTGGCTTCGTTCTTCCAATGCACACAATAGTTTCTGAAAATTGTTCCTGTTTCAAATTCGTCTAACAGTCCAAAAAGTTTGTGCTGTGTGTTTGGAAGTTTCAGTTTCTCTCTAAATCTTTTTGCAAGCGGATTGTAATAGTCGGAAGTGCATAAACATTTTCAACTCTATAAGGAATTGGCGTTTTCGTATTCTCACAAAGTATTCCCAAAATCCACTCTAAATATTTTCCCAAAGTTTGCCCTGCGGTAACAGGTTTGTCATCGTCAATGTATGATTGAATTTCCTCCAAATAATTTTTTGATGGTTTGCATTTCGGTCCAGTTGCGTAATCCCACGCTGTAAACTTATAGCGTTGCCATTCAGGAAAAATCCTTTGAACAGTGTCAAAGAATATTTGGTCGTGTGTAATCATCAGCACTTGAAAGTCGCTGAACTTGGAAGCAATAAGTTGTGCTACTCTTGGTCTTTTGAAACTGTCAAAACTATTTACAACATCGTCCAAAATAAAAAACTTAAAATCTTTGTTGAAGTGTTTTACTGACGCAAGAAAAATAGCAAGTCCAAAACTGTTCACCTGGCTTTCGCTAAGAAACTTAAATGCAGGAGTGACTTTTTCTGTAACAAATTCAATTTCCAATTCTACCGCCTTGTCTTTTCCTGTTAGAAGTTTTAATTTAGGATTTTTTATGTCGGGATTAGAATTTTCCAACACATTGAAGAAATCAACAACATCAGCGGAAATAGTTGTGAAAGTGTTTTGAATTTCTGTTTGAATGTAAGTAGTAAGATTATTAAAGAAAACTTGAAGATTGTCAGTGATGGTTTTTAGATAAGTGACTTTCTCTTTGTTTATTGAATGGCTCTTGAAATTATCAATGATGTTGGAAATGTTTGTGTAGTCCTGTGCTAAAGTTTTTGTCGTTTCATCTTTTGACAATGCTGCAATTTTATCAGCAACAAATTTTTTATTTGTTGCTTCACTGGAAATAATGGTGTCAATTTTTCCAATGGCTGTATCATTACTGATTGAAAGCGTTGTTAAATCTTTTAGCTGCTTTTTCAGGGTTGCAATTAAAGTAGGAAGGGTAGAGTTGATTGTAGTTAAATCATCAAAGAAAGTTTGAAATGCTGCTAACACAACTGAACTGCTCTCTGCTTCAATTGCAGCTATCTTTCTTGATATTCCTTCAAACTGTTTTTCCAGTAAAGTTTTTTTTGCTTCAAACTCCGTTTTCTTTTTAGTGAGTGCTGACAAAGAATTGTGCTTTGCTGTGATATGCTTTAGCAAATCACCATCAAAGGTTTCATCACAAACTGGACATTTTGATTTGTCTTCCAGTTTGGGGATTATTTCAATGCTTAACTCGTAAAGAGAAGAAAGAATAAGTTGCTTGATGCTTTCTTCGTTCTGCTTTAAATCAGTAAAAAGTTTTTCAAGTGCTATGCAGCTTGCTTTCGCTGTTGTAATTGGATAAAACGAATTTTGTCTTATCTGAAATGCTTTCCACTCTGTAAGTTCTTTAGTGACTGGATTTTTCTGAACAATTTTTTGCAAAGCCGTCTTTACAGTTTCAGCTTCTTTGAATGTTGTGATTACAGGTATTTTATGTTTTGCTGCAATTGTGTTGATGAAAATAACAACCGTTGCTTCGTCAACTGTTGTTAGTCCAGTAATAGCATTAATTGTATTACTGCTTGCATCAAAAGCGGATTGAAGATTTTGTAAGTTAAGGGTTTGCTTGTTGATTGATGTTTTGAGTGTGTCTTGTAACAATGAAAATTTCTCAAGCCCGAAAAATTTTGCAATGTATTCGTATCTTTCTGCATTCCGCTTATTGCAAATAAACTCATTCAGGTCTGTATATCGCAAATAATTTGGGTATTTGCTCAATGCCTTAAACTCATTATATTCTCCAGTTGTAGTTGGAACTGTTATCTTTTTCGGATTGAATGTTGCGGTTGCATTATTTATTAAAGTATGTTGAAAGTCGACTGAAATAGAACTGTTATTTCCACCTGAAGCTTTGTGAGGAAAATCGGAAGAAGAAACGCCATCACGTTTTAGGTTTTCAATGCTGGAATTAAGTAACCATTCCCAAGCATCAACAATAGAACTTTTGCCAGTTCCATTTCTGCCATAAATCAAAGCAGAAGTTGTCTGGTTGCCTTTTAAAAAGTCAACAGATACAGGCAACCGAAGCCCTCTGAAATTTTCAATTGTTATCTTCTTAATTTTCAGCATTGGCTATAAAAGTTTTTCTTACTTCCTCCTCTTTCTTTTGTAGTCCCGTCTCAACAGCTTTCTCAAACTTTGCAGCGTTGAAGCCTGTGTCAGAAATAAACCCTTCAAGTTTTGTTACGAAGTCGTTTAGTTTTGGCTTTTCAGTTTTGAATGCTGTTATCCAATCTTTGAGTTCAGTCATTTCTTATTTTGTTTTATCTGATACTTGATTTGCTCCTCTGCAACTTGCATTGCTTTCAAAGCCAAATGTTCTTCTCCTACTTCGTTCACAATTTTTTGGCTTAAATAGAGAACCGTCAATTCATCTTCATCGTGCTTGTAAATCTTTGCAAGCTTCGTAACCACTTCTTTTGAAAGAGGTCTTTCGCCTCGTTCCATTTTGCTAAGAATAGAAACATCAATGTCAAGCAAAGCCGCTACTTTTCGTAGCGGCATTTTGTTTTCTTCTCTAAGTTTGCGGAGTTTATCTCCAATCGTTTCTTTGGACATTTTGCCTATGGACAATTTTTGTCAAAAGTATGAAATGAAATCTTTAAATCCCTAAAAAAAGTCTCCAAAGTTTTCAACAGATTATCATTGTCAGGCGGGTCGGCAAAATTGGCTCTTTTGGGGTTTGCTTTTGTGTCGGCTTGTGCGGTGGGGCAAACCCCAAATGTGCCAATGTGGGCAGGCATAAAATTATTTTTTAAAAGTGCGGTGGGAAAATTTTTTAAAACCTTGCGTTGGCTTGAGTGTCGGCAAATGGGTCTGGTCTGTGTCGAATTACAGCGAAATTGTCTACCGAGAAAAGGTCGTCCGAAAGTTTGTTTGGAAGTCAAAAGTTTGGTCGTTTAGATGTCAGCCCGATGGTTGTAGTGTCGCTCTTTACGCTTGCTGGTAACGGTTTGCAGCTACAAGAAGTTGGCGATTTCGAAGCACTAAACTGTCTGCCACCACAAAACTTGATACGAAGCACAAAGCTTTATTTAACCACCGAACCGCCAATTTCTTGTAGGTGCTGTTAGCTGCTGCATTTATTCCAGTGCTTTCAATTTCTTTTGTGTCTCCTTTACATTGGGATTTATTTCAATTGATTTTTTGTATGCTAAGATTGCTTTTTCTTTGTCGCCCTTTGCCGCATAACCATCACCCAAGCTGTCAAAAGCATTAAATGAAGTTGGATAATTCTTAGTATTTAATTCAAAAATTTTAATTGCTTCGTCTAATTTGTTTGGTACGTTTAAAAAGTCATAACCCATTTGATTGATTAGTTGTTCTGGTGGCAATTCTTGAAATCCATTTTGCTCCGAGCGTTTTTCGTAGAACTTTACTATCAAGTCAACAGTTGTGTCGGACTTAGCTGGTTTCCAATTTTCAAAGACAAAATTTAACCCATCTTGTGTTGCCTTTACTACTTCTGAATTGTGTGTTTCTTCCGGATAAGCGATATACTTATATCTTAATCCTGTTATTTTTTTTTGTTGAAGTAATGATTGGAGTTTATTAACAATTTTATGATATTCAGCACCTTCATTGCCATCGCTAAAAAAGATTGTCTTACTTTTAAAGTCCTTGTTTTTAAATAGTATGTCGGAGTTTTTGAAAATGGATTCCTTGTTCCACCAAAGAGATGGGCTAACTGCAATATATGAATTAAACATTTCAGGATGATTTAATAGACAGTAAGAAGTCATTAAACCGCCTAATGAATGACCAAAAAATATTTTGTTGGGCGATGTTTTGTAATTCTGTTCTACAAATGGCATCAGTTCGTCCTTTATAAATTTCAGAAATTTTTCGCCTCCACCCGATGTTTTTAAATTTATACTGTCTGTCGTTCCATCCATATTCAAGAGGCTGTGTGTAGGGGTCAAATCACGAAATCTGTCATACTCGTAATTTCCAATGCCAACAACTATCATAGGGGGGAGCTGATTTGCTTTATATAGAAAATCTACAATGCCAGCCACTAGCGGAATCATTTCTCCATCCATTAAATAGATAACCGAGAGCGGCTCAGAATGATTTACAGGCGTATAAACATAAATTTTTCTGTCCTCATTCAAGATAGTTGAATGAATTATTTTAATCTCAGCAATGGTTATTTTAGTGCTGTCCATTTTTTGTGCTTGCGAGATGTTGGTGAAAAGGCAAGTAAAAAGAAGCAGGATAAAATTTGTTTTAAGAAATGTCATAATTATAATGTTTAATGTTTGCACTCTTACTGTCTGTTACGAGTAGCTTGTAATGTTGCAGCTAACTAGTATATATGGATGATTTTTTCATCCTTATACACCCCAATATAGGATGCTAAGGATGATTTTTGTATGATTATTTCATCTTTATTTTTAGCCCA
>JAYVNT010000276.1:0-5184 GCA_043758285.1 Flavobacterium sp. | reverse complement strand
TCAATTTGTGCTTTGGTAATTACAAAATCATCTTCTCTTTTTTCTGGTTCAATCGAAATCAATTCAGCTGTAAAGAAAAACTGTTTCAAACATTGATTGATACTATAAAATTCTCGTGTAATATGTCCGATACATTCCGTGTGCGTCCCGTGTCCGTGCGGATTAAAGAATATATTGTTAAAATTGGTTGAACTTCCTTCGGATACTTTTCCAATCCAATCGCCTGAACGAACGGGTTCAATTTTTGGTTTTTCAAGATACCAAGCAATCGGATTTTCATCTGTATTGGTTAACGGAATAGAAATATCAATAGGTTTTGATAGGTCGATTTGAAAAGTGTTTATTGTTGCTGTCATAGATAGAATTTAACCGCGAGGTTCGCAAAGAATTACGCATGGTTTGCGAAGGTTTAAAGATTATTTACAATTCTTTTAATTCCGTTTTTTATTAATGTAACATTAAAGTTGATTAACAATCCTAGCTTGCAATCTGTCAATTTTAAATAGGTCAACAATTGTGCAAAATGAACATCATTCAACGCTTCAACTGATTTAACTTCTATGATTAATTTGTTTTCAATAATAATATCGATTCTATAACCAACATCAAGTTTTACTTCTTCATAAATAAGCGGAAGTGCTTTTTGTTTTTGAACATCTAATCCGCTTTTCTTTAATTCATAAAACAAACATTCCTCATAAGCACTTTCTAAAAGTCCTGGTCCTAATGCTTGATGCACTTTTAGAGCGCAATCAAAAACAACTCTTGACAATTCATTTTCTGTCATAAACTTAGCGCTCTTTGCGTAATTCTTTGCGAACCTTGCGGTTAATTTATTCCAAATTTAACAAAAACAAATCACTCGCAATTCCATCGCTCAAAAACTTACCACTTTTAGTAGTTCGCAAAATGTTTTCATCTACAAAAAGTAAATGATCTTCAATATATTTCTCTGCTTGTTGACTAAGATAATCCAAATAAGTTTTCCCGAATTCCTGTTCAATTCTCTCTAATGAAATTCCCCAAATGGTGCGCAAACCGGTCATTATATATTCGTTGTAACGGTCGGTTTGGGTTAAGGTTTCAGTTTCGGATGGCAATTGATTTTCGGCTAGTGATTTCAGATATTGAGTATTATTCGAAACATTCCAGCTTCGCGAAATTCCATTATAACTGTGCGCCGAAGGTCCAATTCCTATGTATTTTTTTCCCAACCAATAACTCGAATTATTTTTTGAAAAATAATTCTCTTTCCCAAAATTGGACAACTCATAATGTATAAATCCATTTGATGTAAGCTTGTCAACCAGCAAATGAAAATGTTCCTGCGCCACATCATCATCAGGTTGCGGAATAATTCCTTTTTGGATAAAAGTATGCAAAGCCGTTTTTGGTTCAACAGTAAGTGCATAACTCGAAATATGTGGAACCCTAAATGAAAGCGCCGTTTCTATATTTTGCAACCACTTCTCATTACTCATTTCGGGAATTCCATAAATCAAATCGACTGAAATATTATCAAAATGCTTAGTGGCAATTTCCAAACATTTCTTCGCTTCTTCTGAATTATGAGCACGGTTCATTAGTCTCAAATCGTCTTCAAAAAAAGATTGAACGCCAATGCTCAAGCGGCTTACTTTATTCTTAGACAATTCGATTAACCGCTCTTCGGTTAAATCATCTGGATTCGCTTCAACTGTGATTTCGGGATTTTCAACAACATTATAACTTTTATAAACAGCATCAATCAAAAATCTTAAATCTACAATCTCCAGTATTGATGGCGTTCCACCTCCAAAATAAATCGTTTCAACAATCTCATCTTTGAATTCATTTTTACGCAACACTATTTCTTTGGCTAAAGCCAAAACCATCTCATCTTTCTTCTTCAATGAAGTCGAAAAATGAAAGTCACAATAATGACAAGCTTGCTTGCAAAAAGGAATATGGATGTAGATGCCGCTCATGCTAATTTATAAATTAATCAATTTGTAAATTTGCAAATGTTGTTGCCAATTTGAGAGTCATTTACAAATTGACACATTCTCAAATTATTTAATTCTATTTTCATTCTGCTTCACAAAAGCATCCCAACCAGTATAATTTTTTGCACCAGTTACTTTTCCTGAGTTGAAAAAATGACAAACCGCTGCAGCCAATCCATCTGTTGAATCAAGATTTTTGGGTAGTTCTTTTAATCCTAAAAGTTGCTGCAGCATTTTGGCAACCTGTTCTTTACTGGCATTCCCGTTTCCTGTAATTGCCATTTTAATTTTCTTCGGTTCGTACTCGGTAATCGGAATTTGACGCGACAATCCAGCTGCCATCGCCACACCTTGCGCTCTTCCAAGTTTTAACATAGATTGTACATTTTTACCAAAAAACGGCGCTTCAATTGCAATTTCGTCCGGATGATGCGTTTCAATTAACTCAATCGTACGCTCAAAAATAACTTTCAACTTAGTATAATGATCATCATATTTACTCAAAATCAATTCGTTCAACTGAATAAACTCCATTTTTTTGTTAATGACTTTTATCACTCCAAAACCCATTATAGTGGTTCCTGGATCAATTCCTAATATGATGCGCTCGTTTATCATTCATTTTCAAATTGCCACATATTCAAATTGATTACTTTTGTATCAATGATTACAATTCCTCACAAAGCTAAGCAATTCATAGTTTTTCTAATCAAACTTTTGATTGTAACTACTGCTTTTTATTTCATCTTTGACCGTTTAGCCAATAATGACAAACTCAATTGGCAAAAATTCTCAAGCTTAATCCAAGAAAAAGCAACTTTCTTAGGAATACTATTTTTACTCACATTCAGCATTGCCAATCGTTTCTTAGAAATCTTAAAATGGCAAAACCTCGTTTCGTTTCTAAAGCCAATTTCACTAGGCGAAGCAACCAAACAAGTTCTTGGAGCATTAACCGCTGGCATTTTCACACCAAATGGTCTCGGAGAATACGCCGGAAAAGCAATGTATTTTGACAAAAAAAAAATCAAAAAAATCATTTTCCTAAACCTAATCTGCAACGGAATTCAAATGATTTTGACGGTTGTTTTTGGAACGATTGGTTTGTTATTCCTCGGCTATTGGAAATGGGCTTTAGCCATTATTGGCATTTCTTTACTCTTGTTTCTTGCTTCTTTTCTCTCAAAAAAAACAAAGATAAAAGGATATTCTATCGAAAATCTTTTTATTAAATTAAATGAAATTCCAAAAGAAATTCACACCAAAAATAATATTCTTGCCGTTTGTCGTTACTTAATTTTTTCCCACCAATACTATTTTTTATTCCTCGCTTTTGATGTAGATTTACCATATCTAACGATGATGGCAACCATTGCAACCGTCTATTTTTTAGCTTCCTCATTACCAAGTTTTCAGTTTCTTGACTTTGCAGTAAAAGGAAGCATGGCTGTTTTTTTCTTCGGAAAACTAGGTGTCAACGAATGGATAGTCGTTTTTATTTCCACCTTGATGTGGTTTTTAAATGTGGTTTTGCCTGTCGTTATCGGAAGCTATTATGTACTTGCTTTCCGCTTAAATTCAAATTCCCTTCACACAGAGCATGTCATCCCGAGCGCAGTCGAGGGACAAAGTGCCAAATAAATAACTATTTTAAACCTATGGCAACAATCGTATTACTACTCATTTTATTCGTTTACGTATCTCTCATCATCCAATTAATTTTTGGCTTCAATAAAATAAAAACCTTCAAACCAACTAATTTATCCCCAAAAACAGCTTTCACAATTGTAGTCCCTTTTCGAAACGAAGCCAAAAATTTACCCACGCTTTTACAATCATTTTCCCGACTAAATTATCCTATCGAACTGCTTCAAATAATCATGGTCGATGATTTCTCAAAAGACAATTCATCACAACTTTACAACCAATGGCGACTAAAACATGAAGCCGTTGACACAACATTATTAGAAAATTTACTACTATCCAATTCCCCAAAAAAAGACGCACTCGGAAGAGCAATCCCCATCGCAAAACACGATTGGATTATCACCACCGATGCCGATTGCATCGTCAATAAAAACTGGCTACTAACCATAGACAATTACATCCAAAACCATCCCGATACTTCGAGACCCGAAATGATTGTCAGTGCCGTCATGTACAAAACCAAAAATAACTGGTTTCATCATTTCCAACAATTAGACATAATGAGTTTGCAAGCAGTAACCATCGGAAGTTTCGGAATCGGAAAACCATTCATGTGCAACGGCGCCAATTTTGCATACACCAAAAAACTTTTTCTCAAACTCGATGGCTTCAACGGCAATAACAAAATGGCAAGCGGAGATGATGTCTTCCTATTGCAAAAAGCAGTCAATGCCAATAAAGAAAAAGTACATTATCTAAAAAACAACGATGTTATTGTAAAAACAAAACCCGAAAACGACTTATTCAAACTCTTTATGCAGCGCGTTCGTTGGGCAGGAAAATCTACTGGATATAAAAGCAGTTATGCTAAATTTTTAGCAATAATAGTTTTGCTAATGAACATGAGCTTAACTATTGCCTTCTGCCTTTTGCCTTTTGCCTTTATTAACCTGACAGTACTTCTCATAGTATTTTTAATCAAATATCTTGTCGATTATATTCTACTTTATAAATCGAACACTTATTTAAGAAAAGGAACCTTTTTTGTACCAATAGCCAGCAGCATTATCTATCCATTCTTCTCAAGTTTGGTTGGCGTTTATTCGCTCTTTGGAAGCTTTAGCTGGAAAGGCAGAAAGTTTAAAAAATAACTTTTCAAAACAAACCACTCACTAAATAAACAGATTTCACAACTTTAATTTCAACCTAAAAATCAAATTGTTAATAAAATTTGTAAGTTTTTTTTAATTTTTTTTCCTATATTTGATTTTAGTTATTCATTAAAGATTAATCAAGACAAATACCACTTCAGTCTTGATGCAAAAATTTAATACAGTTTGAGGTGTATTAAATTAAATTACAAAACACATATATTGACATTCATGTTAAATAATTTTTTATGTATCACTACATAAAATGGCATTGACTTTAAAATAATTATAACTTAAAAAAATGACACTTATGAAATAAGCAAACCCTTAAAAAAAGAGAAACCACTACAGGATGTAGCAGCTCTCACAGTCAAGAAAACCAGCTCTCACACAGGTTCCAA
>JAYVNT010000275.1:0-5195 GCA_043758285.1 Flavobacterium sp. | reverse complement strand
TACGCCGTGACAAGAGTTGGTTTATATTTTCCGTTCCCAATTATCCAAACTGTCATTATACATGGATTACGGTCGTCAGGTGTTTGAATTTTACATTTCAATTCATACTTGTCACCGAATTCAGTTGTTGTGGTTTCTTCAATATCTCTTTCGATTGAGTGTTGAATAAGTGAACTTATAAAAGTGTTTACGTCCGTAATTACAAAACCAAAGTTTTTGAAGAATTCCGCTTTATGTTTTCCAATTTCATGTGTGTCGCTCAATAAATAGTGTGTTATTTTTTTTTCCTCAACTATTGACTGCTCATTATTCGGCATCTTCATACTACTTTTTTGCTTCAATTTGGTTATTTAATACTGTTTCAACTAAGCTCGAATCATTTAGTAGAAACTCTACTTCAAATGCTTTCCCGTTATCGTAGGTATGAACGATTGTGCCAATAGTATTTTTGGGAATGTTCTTAATTCTTTTCTTTGCTATAACCAAATCATGTTCTTGAAAAATATTTGTACCTAAAGGAATATTCTCAAAACTATTTTCATAATCGTCACGACTTAACACAGTATCATATAAACCAACATTCTCCCCTTCGTGTTTGTTAATTCCAATATATTCTAAACTAGCATCTTCATATCGTTTAAATCCAAACACAGCCTGATTCATATGGTTTGAATTAAACACTCCAAGACTTACCAATAACTCAAAATCCCTAACTGTTAATCCAGTAACTTTCTTAAAAAGACCTGGTTCAAGTTGTGTGATGATATCTTTTAGACTTCTTTCTCTGTAGTCTGTCAAATACATAAACACCGGAACCCGGGTGGCGAATTTGATAAGCTTTTCTTGTATCTCTTTTCTTTTGCTTTTATATTCTTTCTCTGCATCAGTTAGTTCTTGTTTTTGCTTTTCAGTAAGTTCTTTATCATTAGCTTCTTTCTTAGCTTTTTTGACTGCTTCTGATTTGTTGATAATAGTTTCGATTTCCTGATTCAAATTTCTAAAGCCTTCAATGCTCATTAAAGCTTTCATTGCTTCTTCGTTTGCCATCAATCGGGCAAGGGTATTGTTATCTACATTTACTAGCAAGGCACTTTCCCAACGTCTGGCTAAGAGTGTTGCTGTTGTACCACTCATTGCCATATCCAAAATTCCTGCTGCATCTATTTGCTTCATTGAACTTCCGTCACAAGCTAATACTGGCAAGAAGTTTATAAACTCGGCAACTTTTGCTTCCGGATTGGTTTCGTTTACATTTAGATTACAACTGTAATCGGCAATTTGTCTTAATGCACGGTCGGGTGCAAAGTCAAAAACATAACATTCTTCTTTTAGAATCTCTTCCGTATTGGGTGATTTGCTGTCAGGGTTTTTAATTACCCACGGTGTTTGAACGCGAAAAGCTGCCTGGAAATAAGTTTCGGGACTGGAAGAATTACGCAACATAAAAATTCCTGTCCAGGGTTTAACCGAAACACCTGTGGTAAGTTTGCCACACGAAAGTGTAATGGTTTTTGATTCTAATGGATTATCAGTCATTGCATCTAAAACTGGTGGCAATGCTTCTACGCCAATGCCTGCTTGTGTTCCTGCGGCAACTACTACGGTGTAAACGTTGTAAAATATATTTTGGCGTTGTTTGAGTAAAGTTCCCATTGCATTACAAGCTGCTACGGTTGGTAAAAACCAAAAAGTATGATTTAAAACTTTTAGCAGTGGGGCATGCGAAAAAGGAAAAGGTGGTTTTTTCGCTCCCATTTTCAAGTTATCTACGGTTGTTTCGCTGAAAGAACCTCGAATTAAGTCAAGCCATTTTTGTACTTCATCTTCATATTTGAAACGGGCTTTGTGTCCTTCTCCTTCTGCTGAAAAGAATATGTTTAAATCAAACCCATCAAACTCTCCTTGCATTGCAATCTGGCGAATGGTATCGGGTAATTGATAAGTAAGCATTACCATTCTGGGCAATGCTGCATACGGATTATTTTCACCTGTTGTCACACTGAGCTTGTCGAAGTGCTCTTTGGCTCTTTGTTCGTCTGAATATGTCCAATTAAAAATTTGTTCTTCGATAAATTCTCCTGAATTAATCGCCCTAAATGGCGTTCCCGACAAGTACAAATAATGGTTGGTACTAATGGGAATAATTTTCTCTAAGTGTTCAACTTTATCTTCTTCAGCAAAACCTTCTTTTTCTATTTTTTTAAATTCTTCAATTTCTTTTTCCGCTTCCAAGTCTTTACCAAACAAGTCTTTGGCGTTTTCACGCCAGGCGCCAAAATGATATTCGTCAAAAATGATACAATCCCAAACCGTGGCGTGCACCCATTCGTTTTTGGCTTTTATTCCGCCTGTGTTTTTATTTATTCCTAGATAATCCTGAAACGAACCAAAACAAACTAACGGCTTTTTTGTGTCTATATCCTGACTTGATAATTCATCTGCATGTTTAGAAACAAATTGCCAACCTTTAAAATCAACATGAGATAATAAATCTTCCTGCCATGCATCTTCAACGGCAGGTTTAAAGGTTAACACCAATACTTTTTTCCAACCCATCTTTTTTGCCAATTGGTAACTGGCAAATGTTTTTCCGAAACGCATTTTGGCATTCCATAAAAAATGTGGCGTTCTGTCTTTGTTCTCTTTCTTGAAACTCTTAAAATAAGCAATGGATTTATTTACAGCTTCTTCCTGTTCGGGTCTCATACCGAAAGTAAGCACACGATTTTCTTCGGTTCGTTCACCTGTTTTGATTTCGTAGATGGCTCTACGCAAATCGTTGAGATTACATTTAAACCACTCGCCTTCCGGATTTTTAAAGCCCTGCTTCCGCAAATGCCGATGAATGTCGTGGTCGGTAAAGTCACTGCCATCCCGCTTCATTGCTGATTCTTCAAACACAATTTTGTATTGAATGGCAGCAGTACCCAATTGTTCCTTTATTCGTGTTTGAGCGTCACGATCGGTAAAGCCTATTTTGAGCAAACCCGTATGCGTAGTAACATCAACCAGTTCGTAAGCATAAATAGTGGGATTGATGGACGGACGGGGAGGAAAAAATTCTTTTTTACTCATCTTTATCCTGTTTGTTGCGGGCAATTGCAATGGCTCTATGTAGTTGTTGCTCCAATAGTTTCATATCTGGCAGCTTTGTTAAATATTCAGCTACTTTAATATTACTTTTATCAAGTTGCAACAACTCTATATGTTCTTTATTTTTTGAAGCACAGAGAATCATTCCAATAGGTTTGTTTTCTCCTTCTATTGTTTCATACTTTTCCAGCCATCTCAAATACAATTCCATTTGACCTTTAAAACCAGCTTCAAACTTGCCAAGTTTTAAATCTATGGCTATCAGGCATTTTAATCTACGATGATAAAAAAGTAAATCAATATAATAATCATCATTATCAATTGTAATGCGTTTTTGGCGTGCCATAAAAGCAAAATCAGAACCCAGTTCTATGATAAACTTTTGCAGTTCAACCAATATGCTGGCTTCCAAATCATTTTCGGAATAAGCATCTTTTAGCCCCAAAAAATCAAGAAAGTAGGGGTCTCTAAATACCAAATCAGGCGATATTTGCTGCTCATTTTTAAGTAGCTCTAAATCGTTTTTTATGGTTAGCTCTGGTTTTTTGCTAATAGCAGTTCGCTCGTACAACATTGAATTGATGCGTTCTTGAAATGTACGTACACTCCATTTTTCGAGCTTACACATTTCCGTAAAGAATTGCCGTTTTAATTCAGATTCTATTGGAATAATTATACGAATATGCGACCAACTCAATTGTGTACACAGTGTGTGCACAATCTGAATACCGGGAAAAACTTCAGCAAACCTTATACAATGGTGAAGTTGTCTTTTGCTCCAGCCTCGTCCGTACTCTGCCGTTAATTGTATCGACAATGTCCGCACAATTTGTTCGCCATATTCGGCTCTTTCACTAGCCAATACCTCATCCTTTATGCGTTTGCCAACTTTCCAATACAGTAAGGTAATTTCGGCATTAACAGCCAAAGCCACATTTTGCCTACTTTGCTCTATTAACTCCTTTATTTCAGAAGCTAATAGTTTTTCAGGTGGGAGAAATTCTTTTTTACTCATCTTTATCCTGTTAATTGCGGGCAATTTCAATAGCTCTATGTAGATGTTACTCCAATAGTTTCATATCTGGCGCTTTGTTAAATATTCCGCTACTTTAATATACTTTTATTCGAGTTGCAACAATTACTGTTTTTAGATGCGACCAACTCAATTGTCTCCACAGCGTAGAGACAATCTCAAATTCTGGAATTGTCTCCGCAATGCGGAGACAATGTCTCAAATGCTTTTCGCCCCAGCCTTTGCCATATTCGGCAGATAATTGTCGTGACAGTGATACGACAATCTCTTTGCCATATTCGGCTCGCTGCTTTTGCAAAACTTCTTCATTTATTCGTTTGCCTATTTGCCAATACAGCATACTCATACCCGAGTTTACCGCAACAGCAACTTGCTGGCGGCTTTGCTCTATCAACTCCTTTATTTCAGAAGCTAACAGTTTTTCGGGTGGGAGAAATTCGTTTTTACTCGTCATCGCCACCATTTTTCGATAAATCCATTGGGCGAATCATTGAATCAATAAAGGCAATCTCTTTTTCCGTTAAACCATATTTTTTGTAAAGTTTTTCGTCTGTCCAAAGCTCGGTGAAGTTTTGCACCGGCACCCAAGTATAAGTAGAGCGTGTAGCGTCTTGAGTTATTTTACGAAGAGACACAAGAAATCGAAAAAATCGAGTTTTATAATAACTTTCAATGCTTATAATTTCTTCTTTTTTATCAGCAAAAAAGAACAGAAATGATTGTGTACAAACAGATGGTGAATTAGCAATTAAAGGTTTGCCTAAAACTGAATCAGGAATTTTCTTACCCCCATCAGAACCTGCTTTAGGAACAAACAACTTCCACTTATCTATTAGGTGTTGACTCTTAGTTACTGATTTCCGAGCTATCCATCCAAAATCTCTTTTGCCTTTTTTTATGTAAAAGAGTGGAACGTCTCCATCCTTTTTTTTGAGTTTAAATTCTGTAAAATTTGAAGTCCAGCCAAATTCCTTATCTACTGAAAGAATTTCAGTAATTGAAGGTTCATTGAAGGATAAAATCTTTTTTAAAATCTTGGATGCTCTGTCATCTCTAACAAATACATCAT
>JAYVNT010000274.1:0-5270 GCA_043758285.1 Flavobacterium sp. | reverse complement strand
CTGGTTTTTCGTCTTCAATGATGATGATGTTCATTTAGTGATTTAATTATTTGAAAAACTGAAAACTACTTTATTCCCACTTGTTGTTTTTTTCTTTTTCCATAAGTTCATTAATCTTTCTTTCCTCCCAGTTTTTTCCCAATAATGTGGTTGGTAAAAATACAGAAAGTGCATGTGCTACTAAACCAATTCCCCAAAAGAAAGCGGTGCTAAAGTTTCGCAAAGCAAAATAATTTCCGTGTAATTTAGGAATCATCATGATGTAAATAAATAAATTCACAATAATATACACGATCAAATGGGTGTAAAACCCTTTTAATTTTTTAACTCGCTTTGCTGCTTGTTGGTATTTTATTTCGTCTAGATTTTCCATAATTATTTATATTATTTTTGTTGTTTTCTTCTTCTATAAATTGTTTAATCTTTCTTGCTTCCCAATCTTTTCCTAGGAATGGCGTATTGTTAAAGACTTTCAATCCGTGAAATAACAGTCCGATTCCCCAACCTAACATTGGCCAATAAAACCATAAATGTTCAGGCGAATATTTTAAGTTGATGAATAGAAAAAACATCATGACAACCACAAAAAAAACTAAATGACCATAGAAACCTTTGATTTCGCTTACCTGCTTTTGGGCGCGTTGGTACCGTTCAAACTCTTGATTATTTGACTGCATAATTAATTCCATTTAGTTTGATTGTCTTTGTTTAAAATGGCTTGAATTTTCTTTTCTTCCCATGATTTTCCATAACCAAAAGTTTCAAAAGCATGGAACGTTACTCCCATTCCCCAGCCGAACATTGGGAACCAAAACCATTGAAATCCGCCAGATTGTAAATTGACAAATATCAACACTGGAATGATACAACAATAGGAAATCAAGTTGCCATAAAATCCTTTGATTTTTTCAACACGTTCTTTGGCCCGAACAAAAGCAGTGTTTTGGTAGTAACTATTTTGTGTTTTCATAAAATAAATTTGTTTGGTTAATATGGGAATTTTTACTTTGAAACAAGTTGCTGTTTCTTCAATTAGTACTTTCCGCTCGGAAATCAATCCATAACGATTGACAATGTTTTGTAATCCAACACCTCTTCTTTCTTGCAGCACTTCTTTCTTCTGCAAATTATTTTCAACGATGAGATAATTATTTTCGATATAAATCTTGATGTGCAACGGTTTTTGTTCGCTGGCTACGTTGTGCTTAATGGTATTTTCTAATAAAAGTTGTAACGAAAGAGGCACTACTTTGGCTTCATCTCCAGAAATTTCTAGAACATTATCAGTAAGTACTTCATACATAATGCTGTTTTCAAAACGCATTTTCAATAAGTTCATATAGGTTTTGGCGAAAGCCAATTCCTCGGCAACAGAAACTAACTCTTTGTCTTTTTGTTCTAAAACATAGCGGTAGATTTTGGACAATGAAGTGGTAAATCGTTGGGCATTCTCAGGGTTTTCTTCAATCAAAGAGCTTAATACATTCAAACTATTGAAGAGAAAATGTGGATCGATTTGGTTTTTTAAACTCTCGAATTGAGCCGATGCAGTTCCAGCAATAATTTTTTGTTCTTTGACTTTGCTGTCACTATAAGCTTTATAAATGTAGAAGGCATAGAAAGACAACAACACAATAAAAGTCATTACAAAAGCAAAAACATAATTGGCTAACTTTTCATTCACCCAATAGTTATGGAACTTATTTCCTTCTATAATAACCTCAATAAAAATGCGCAATAAAAAAATAACAAAAATAGTAACCACAAACGAAGTTAAAAAACCAACGACCATTCTTTTTAGAGAAAATCTCTGGTTAATAAACACTTTATCCATATAAATAAAAACCAATTGATTGGCATAACCCAGCGTAACTGAGTACAAAATTGTATATAGAAAAGTTTTCCCTAACTGTTTATCCAACTCTATTTTTCCACCATAAATAAGATTAAGTAATATGATTATAATGAAGATAATTAATCCTATTCCAAATGACCTAAGCAATTCTTTAAATTTGAATTTCATAAAACTTTATTTAGTCGATGATAAGTAGAGTTTTATTTGCAATTTTTCAATGCTTCCTTTGCTCTATCTAATCCCCATTTTGGAGAAAACGGTGTTTCTGGTTTAAAGTTAGCAAAAAGTTCAATTGATTTTGTAATCTGAGCGCACATAGGTTTAGTATCAGTTCCCCAATATTTGGCAGCTCCAATTTCAAATTCGGCTTTTGAGAATACTACTCTAGGATTATTAGGAGCAATAAGTAACGCTTTGTTGTATTGTTCCATCGCCAAACCAGAATATTTTTGTCCGTTTGTCATTGGGTCTTGAACCAATATTGCGGTGTAAAGCATTGCCTGAACTACCATAATTTCTGGATTATTCTGGCTAATTGCCATTGCTTTGTCAATAGCATCTTGCGCTTTGGTTATAAGTGCTGCGGTTTTTTCTTTATTTTTTGCGTCAAAAGCTTCGGTAGTATTTATCATTGCTACATAATAATTTGGCAACCAATTGGTTTTTTCTGCCGAGGCAATTCTCTCAAACAATGCCGATGCTTCGTCTGATTTTTTTTCTCCCCAAAGTTGCATAGCATTTCCCATTCCTTGTTCGAATTGGGTTTGTGCTGTTAATAAACTACAAGCGAATAGAGTAAATGCAGTGATAATTTTTGTCATAATTTCTAATTTTTAAATTGTTTTGTTTGATTTGTTAAGGAATTAAAAATGGCAAAAAGAGTTTCGTTTTCTTCACTTGTTGTTTATCTCTTTTACCTTGTCACTTTTTAAATTCTGATGTAAAAATAATGTGGATTTAATTATTGTGAAATTTATACTTACTGAACTGTTGTTTTTAACTGATGAAATGTAGAAGTTTATAAACCTTTTAACCATTTTAAAGTTTCTTCAATTGATTGTCATTCTTCTTTTCGCTAATCGTCCAAAAGAAACCTACGAAGAAAAATCTATCGGCTGTTGGAATAACTGCTTGTCTTTCATAAACTCCATTTGTATTTTGAGTGTTTGCATATTTATATCCATAAATATTTTGTGTTCCTAAAACATTGGAAACCGAGAAATATAATATCTTTTGTTGTGTCAACAAATAAGCCCAATTGAAACTTAAATTGTTATATGATTTTGTTTTTCCGTTCATAAAAGTAGTTTCGTTTGGATTGTTATAAGGTCTTCCAGAGCTAAACTGATAGGTAAAACCAATTTGTGATTTCCAATCTGATATCCAATATTTGGTTACCAATGAAGCACTGTGTTTCGCAACAAAACTTGGGGTTACTTCTGCAGAATAGTTTTTATAATCTCTTTTAGTATCAATATAGGAATAGGACAACCAATATTCTAAATTTTTGATGCTGTTCCCATCTCTCCAAAAAATATCCAACCCTTTTGCAAAACCTTTTCCATCATTAGAAAAATCAGAATTAAATTGAGCAGTTTTAGTATCATATTTAACCAAATCAGAATATCCTTTAAAATAAATTTCGGCTCTTAAAGTGGTGTTGTTTTTTACATATTGATAGTTCAAAATATAATGTGTTGCTTTTTCGGTTTTAAAATCGCAGGAATATTTTAGATATTCTTGTCGTGGCGATTGCTCGAAGTTTCCATAAGCAAAAGAAAACTGACTATTTTTTGAAATCTTATACGCAAAAGATGCTCTCGGCGAAATACTGTTTTGATCTATATAATCATTCGTTGAAGCTCTTACTCCAACTTTTGCGGCAAACTTTTTAGAGAAGAAAATGTCAGCTTCAGTGAAAAAGGCAACTATTGATGCATCGTAACCACTATTGAAAGTTAAATTGTAATTTTCATTAAATTTTGTTATAAAACAATCAGTACCGAAATTCAATTTTACTCGGTCTGAAAGTTTTTTGGTCAACTTTAATTTCAGATGTGAAGCGTGTTCGGAATTATTTATATCATTTGCATCAATCCCAATTTTATTGCGACCATAGCCATAACTTAAACCAGCAAAAATTTGCCAATTGCCAACAAAACTTCCTTTATAGGAACTGTTAAAATAAAAATTATTGTTATTCAAATTTACTCTCACTTTTTCTGGTTGATTAATATCCTCTTGGTTTAAATCAAATCTTGAAGCATCAAAAGCGGCATAAGCTTTCAGTATTCCATTGGCAAAATTATAGCGATAAACAGTTTCACCAGACAAGGATTGAAAAGGTTTGTTCCAATCAACATTTTGTGGAATTGCCACTTGATATGGTGCTAAATCTATATAAGCTGTATTGATACTCAAAGAACTTTTTTTCCATTTCCGGGTATTACTTAGTCCTAAACCAACAGTCATCAGAGAAATGTCGGTTTTATTTTGATCAGGTTCATCTTGAGTATTCAGTAACAAAATGCTCGATAACGCTTCGCCATATTCTGCTGAATAACCCCCAGTAGAGAATGAAATTCCGCTAAATAGAAACGGAGAAAATCGTCCGCGAGTTGGTAAATTATTAGTTGTAGCACCATAAGGTTGCGCTACACGAATGCCATCTACAAAGGTTTGTGTTTCATCAGCTTCGCCACCACGAACATACAAACGGCCATCTTCTCCAACGTTTTGAGTTCCAGGAAGTGTTTGCAAAGCCGCAATAATATTTCCGGCTGAACCAGCTGTGGTGACAATATCCAATGGTTTCAAAACCGAAACCCTACTTTTTTCTCCAGCACTAAAACTTCCCGCAGTAATTACAACTGCATCAAGTGTGTTGACACTTTCCTTGAGTTTAAAAGTTTTATTTTTACAATAATTAGCATCAATTGCCGATTTTAAAGTTTCAAAAGTCAGAAAGCTAATTACTAGGATTTGGTTACCCGAAGCAGTCGTTTTGAAATTAAAATCCCCTTTTTCATCTGTAGTAGTGCCATCATAGGTACCGTCGATAAAAACATTAGTGCCAAAAATAGGTTTTCCTTTTTCGTCAACTACAGTTCCAGAAATGGTATGTTGAGCATTGCTAATAAAAGCGAGAATGAAAAGCAAAAGTGTGTAACAAATTTTCATGTTTTGGGTTTGATGAAGCAAAGTTGCATCAAGGACTAAAACTATACAATTTAAGTTTACCGAATTGTTGTTATTTTAGGATGAACTGCAAAAAAAAACCTGTTCGGTTAGGAACAGGTTTTTTCAGTTTGAATTATGTCTTGTCCTGAAATAGCGATACACAAAAAAGTATCCTTATGGAAAACCAAGAAGAACCGCGTTATACAAAGCGCACCCAAAAAGACTACAGTATGTC
>JAYVNT010000273.1:0-5306 GCA_043758285.1 Flavobacterium sp. | reverse complement strand
TCTTTTTCTTTTCCTGAGAGCGAAATTAGTTTCTTTCTCAAAATAGGATTGTCGTAATTCTGATTTAAATGGTCAATATAAAGCAAGTTAAACTCTTTCTTTTCTTCGGATAATTGTGTTAATTGTTTTTCAAGCGAATGATATTCACCTGCGTATTTTGATTTTTCAATTGCTGCTTTGTTAACAGGATTGAAGTTAAGTGGCACTGGATTGAATTGAAAAAACACAAAAACCATTACTCCCGTCAATAAAATAAAGAACTGCATTGGAACTTTCATAAAACCATTCATGATTAAACCCATTTGACTTTCTCTATCTGATTTTCCTGATAAGTAGCGTCCCACTTGTGATTGATCAGTTCCAAAATAGGAAAGCATCAAGAAAAATCCGCCTGTAATTCCGCTCCAAAATGTGTATCTGTTCTGTGGGTCAAAAGAGAAATCTAAGATATTCATCTTGTCATTGGCACCAGCTATATGCATTGCATTGGAAAACGTCATGTCGTTTGGCAACAAATGCAATATCAAAAAGAAGGTAATAATCATACCAAACATGATGACAAACATTTGTTGTTTTTGGGTAACATTCACGGCTTTCGTTCCGCCCGCAAAAGTGTAAATGATAACTAAAATACCAATGATAATATTAAGCATTGTTAAATTCCAACCCAAAATAGAAGACAAAATAATTGATGGTGCGTAGATAGTCAAACCAGTTCCTAATCCTCGTTGAATCAGAAATAAAATAGCAGTTAACGAACGTGTTTTTAAATCAAATCGCTGTTCGAGGTATTCATAAGCTGTGAATACTTTTAGCTTGTGATAAATAGGAATAAAAGTTATAGAAATGACAACCATTGCAATTGGTAAACCAAAGTAAAATTGCACAAATCCCATTCCGTCATGATAGGCTTGTCCCGGAGTTGAAAGGAAAGTTATCGCACTTGCTTGTGTTGCCATTACCGAAAGGCCAACCGTCCACCATGGTGTTTCTTTGTTGCCAAGAATATAATCTTCAACGTTTTTGCTTCCTTTGGATTTATATACACCATAGAAAACAATAAATAAAAGCGTTGCCGATAAAACAAACCAATCGAGTTGTTGCATGGCTTAAAAGAATAATTGCATTAGTACAAAAAAGATAATAATGTAAATAGCATTAATCACTAGTAACCAAGTGTAGCTGTTTTTCCAATCGGTTGTTTTTTTATTTTCCATAATTATTTTCCTATTGCAATGATATTTGCTAATAATCTATATGCTCCTGAAACACCTTCGGGTAATTCTCTAAAGAAACTTAAGCCTGTATACACATAATTTCCTTTTCCATATTTAGCAATTAATAGCGCACCATTTTTTGGCTTTTCTCCTTTGTCATTGGAAGAAAGAATAGGAGTGAAGGCGGCATCCCATTCATTCGGATAATTCAAACCTTGCTCTTGTTTCCATCCTTTGAAATCATCAGCCGTGATTTTATTTGGATAATTTAAAACAGGATGTTTCGGATTTAAAAATCTTACTTCAGCGTTTTCTTCGGTAACTCTGTCTTTTGATATTTTTAATGGAAACGGCGACATATCTTTAGTAACTAAATCGTCTGTTGTATTGTATTGCACAATCATAGTTTTACCGTTTCTCACAAAATCCAACAAAATATTTTGTATAAAAGCTAAAGCGTTGACTACGTTATAAGCGCGAATTCCTGTCATAACAACGTCATAATTTTTAAGTTTTTCTGCCGAGAT
Source organism: Flavobacterium sp. (assembly GCA_043758285.1). Classification (GTDB taxonomy): domain Bacteria; phylum Bacteroidota; class Bacteroidia; order Flavobacteriales; family Flavobacteriaceae; genus Flavobacterium. The sequence continues at coordinate 3,562 of JAYVNT010000273.1, read as the reverse complement.
TTCATTTGGTTTGATGATGTCAACTTCATATCCCATTTGCGTTAGACTTTTTGGAACTTCATCGCCAGCTCCCATGATATATGCTATCTTTTCGTTCTTAGTTTTAATTCTTAAACGAATTGCTTTGGACTCAGCGGGTTTCAGCACCATTTGTTTGTAAATGTGTGGATAGTTAATGTCTATTTTGTTTAAGTTATAAGTTTGTCCGTCAACGGTTACGATACTTTTGATGCTTATTTCACTCACCTCTTCGGATGGTGAAACGCTGAAAACGGCTAATACTTCTTGTCCGTTTTTGTCAATAGTAAAAGGAATTTCTGTTGGTGATACTTTCCAACCTTCGGGTACTTCGAGTTTTACATTGCCGTTTATAGCGTCTTTTCCGGCTTTTACTTTTACCGTAATGGTTTTTTCTCTATCGTTTTTGAAAATATAAACTTTCTCTGCAAAAGCTGAAGTCACAATCGGAACAATATCTAGTGGTTGATATACTTCACCTTTTACATCGTCGTTGTATTTGTAGACTATATTCCTTTCAAAAGGAATTGTCACGCCATTGATTTCAATCATAAAAATGACTTTCACATTTCGCAATATGTCAGCTTTACCTATTTTTTCCTGATTTTCTACGCGATACATGCCAACTGTTCCTTTTTGGTTTAACCAATAAGCATTGGTATATTCTGTGTCATTTGGCAATTGTAAATCAATGGTTTTTGTGATTGGCTTATTGTTATCCAATGTCTTAACCGATTGGGTATTCATAGAGTTTGGAACGGTAACAATTGCATTCCAGTTTATTTTTGTTGAACTTCTATTAGTGGCTTCAAGCTTAACTTTTATAGTACTTTCTGGAGTTGCTTCTTGGTTTTCGGTAACCGCTTCAAGGTATAAACCCGCACAATCTATAATTATCTTTTTGATTTCTTCCGATTTGATAGATTTCCAATGTTCATCTTCCAGCTTTTGAATTAGATCGTAAGCTTTAACTAATTCGGGAATCGAAACTGATGGATTTTTAAAATCAAAATTCTTTTCTACGTTAGCCAGAATATCTCCAATTGCTTTTCCGCCTTTAACTCGGTTCCAGGTTGTGTCAATGCCGTCAAAAATGTTGGTTTTATCTTTGAGAGAATCACCTTTTAGGAATTCCAAATATTCTTCATCTTCGCCGCGAGTTCCAGTAGAACCAAAACCTTGTGACTGATGACGACTTCTACTAAGTGCTGCAATTTCCTGATTTGATTTACCTAACGATTGGTAATAAGTTCCAATTTGTAACTTGTTCAAATTGGTTTTATCAGCGGCTTCAAATTTTTCTTTGCTACCATAAAACCACCAAGACGTGTTGAAAAATAAGCGTTTGGGTTGCCATGTAGTTGTGTATTGCAATTGATTAGGAAATGCAGTAGCATCGTTAACTTTGTCAAAAGCTTCATAACTCAGCATGGCAGATGATGTGTGATGACCATGTGTTGTTCCAGGTGAACGATGGTCAAAACGGTTGATAATTACATCGGGTTGGAATTTACGGATAACCCAAATGACATCACTTAGTACTTGGTCTTTATCCCAAATTTGTAATGTTTCGTCAGGATTTTTAGAAAAACCAAAGTCGTTTGCACGAGAAAAAAATTGTTCTCCACCATCAATTTTACGCGCTTCAATTAGCTCTTGAGTTCTGATGACGCCGAGTTGTTCGCGAAGTTCTGGACCAATTAAGTTTTGTCCGCCATCACCGCGCGTTAGAGACAAATAGCCAGTTTGTGCTTTGACTTCATTGGATAAATAAGCAATCAATCTTGTGTTTTCATCATCAGGATGTGCAGCAATATATAAGACAGAACCTAGGAAGTTTAGTTTTTGGATTTGATTATAAATCTCTACAGCATTGTATTTGGTGGGTTGTTGTGCTGCAGATTTTATGCATAGTAGTAACGATATGAGTATAATTTGTTTCATCAGGGTAGTTTATGCCAATGTTCAAATATACTAATTTTAGTATTCAGTGTTTTGAGTTTTATTTATCGATTTAATTTGTATTTCAGATTTTAGTTTTGAGGAATTGAAATTTTGGTCTTAATTTAAAAAACCTTCTTATCACATAAGAAGGTTTTCATAATTAATTTACGTTAAAAAAATTAACTAGAAAAAATTTTATTCAGAAGATGCTGTTTGGTTGGCAAATCTACCTCTGGAGTTGTAAGGATACATTTTTTTATGTGTTTTTAGCAGCAAATAGGGTTCATCACCATCGTAATCGGTAATAGACACTTTTACTTTGTTATATAATGAGTAGCCACCATAGTTAGTTGGCAATTGTTCCGATGTTTCCCATTCGTTATCAACTTTATAATAATATACCATTTCTAGGTTGTCAAAATAAGCTTCTAGGTTTGGAAAGTAATAATAACGGACAAAGCAGTTGGTTTTAGAATCTATCGGAAGTGATTGTTTATGGGATGCTGATTGTTGCGAATAGAAGTTATTCGAAATCAATGCCGTAACTAGCACTAGTGTAATTTTAATTTTTTTCATGATTTTGTAGATTTGGGTTTAACAAAATACTTTCTTTAAAAGAAGAAACAAATATAGATTTAATATTAATTTAAAAGCGATTAAAAGTATTTTTTATCGATAAAATACATTTTTTATCAAATAAATTAAGAAATATTTTATAATATACTTTAATATGTTTATTTTTAAAACATTATTAGAAAACCTTATTTAGCCAAAAAAAAGCAAAGACTGACGTCTTTGCTTTTACACAAAAGTGTTTTTATTTTACTTCTTTCCATGTCCGTTTCCATGATTTCCATTTCCATGATTTTCATTATCATGACCTTGGTGGTTTTCACTGTCATAATCCTCATGGTTTTCATTATCAAAATTTTTATGGTTTCTTTTATAATTTCCATAGTGGTTTCCATTATCATGACCATTTGGTTTCCAATTTCTATTACCGGCGTATTTAACTCTATGCTCTTTGTACAATAGATAAGGAGTATTACCTCTATAATCATTTAAATAAACCGTACGACCCTTGTATAAATCATAAGTTCTATAACGATTGGGTAGCGAAGCCGTTCGGGTCCAAACCCCGTTATTAGAATAAATATACTGTTTAGATGGAACATCATAATAAGTCTCAATATCAGGAAGATAATAATACTGTACTTTAACAGGCGCGGTTGGTGCCCATACAGGTGGAGTTCCTAAATTTATGTTAATTTTTGCTTGAGCAGTTATTCCGGCTGTTATAAAAAACAACACTACTGCGATTGTAAATTTGATAGTTTTCATAATTATTTTTATTTTAGTTATACATTTTACTCAATCTATTTAAGCATTTTCAATTTTTATGCCAAAGATTATTTTTTTAATTCTTGTTCTTCTTCAATTAGTTCGGAATATCCTTTTTGAAGTTGATTTATTTCATGTTCAGTCTTAGTTTCGACATTGATTACAGCGTTGTTAGCCGTTTCGTGTGAAGATACCAATTCATTAACTTTAACATGAAGTGAAGCTGTAAAATGATTAAAAGCTTTTTGAATTATGAACA
>JAYVNT010000272.1:0-15736 GCA_043758285.1 Flavobacterium sp. | reverse complement strand
AGAACTACGATTACACAGATAATGTAAAAACTAAAGTTTTTGCAAATATAGATTCTGTTTATTTTACATATGATGACGATTTTGTTTGGGGCAAATATCCAAGTAAATCAAAATGTCGATACCCGACAAGAGCAGTTTTACTTCTAAATAAAAATAACAGAATAGAAACATTGTGGACTGAAGGTTTAGACTTATTTGGAATAGCTTGTGACTAAAAAAGGCAGCTAACATGTATTCAAAACCTTATTCAAAACACATAAAAAAAGCAACCGCTGCGCAAAGTCTCGCGACTTTGCGCACCATAGGATATTAAAAAAAGAATAGAAAATTTATAAAAAATAATAAGATGAAAAAAATTTACACAATAGTATTAGTGGTTTTATCAACCCAAATTTATGCTCAAGACGGTGCACTAGACACTAGTTTTGGAGTTGGAGGAAAGGTAATAACAAGCATTAATAACGATGAGCGAGCAAACAGTCTGGTAATTCAAGAAGACGGAAAAATTGTTGTTGCAGGGTATACTTTTAGTAGTATTTCTGGCAACGATGTAAGTTGTGTCAGATACAATAGTAATGGTAGTATTGATACTAATTTTGGAGTAAACGGAATAGCCACATTTGATATTCAGACGGGTAGTGATGATAAATCAACCTCTATAGATATTCAAAGTGATGGGAAAATAGTAGTATGTGGTTATAGTGATGATGGTACAGACAGAAGTTGCCTGATAATGCGTCTTAACATAAACGGAACCTTAGATAGTACATTTGGTGTAGCAGGCAAAGTCTTAACTAATTTTACAACAACGGGCATAACTATTAGGCAAGATGAGTATAGAGTTGTTAAAATTCATCCTTTGACAGGTAACATTGTTGCGGCTGGCACTTCTTATTCGACAAGTACTAACTCCCGAATGATTATTGCACGATACACTTCAACAGGCGCACTTGACACTACATTTGCAACTGGGGGGAAATTTAATTCATTACCTAATACGCTAGTTTCGTCTACCTATTTAGCATCTATAGAAGACTTGGCAATAAAATCAAATGGTAAAATATCAATTGTAGGTAGTGATGGTGGCTATTTTTATTTAGGACGACTCACTAATAGTGGAACGATGGATACCTCATTTTCGTCTGATGGTTTTTATGATATTTATCAGGGTCGTATGTTTGGCATTGAGTTGAATAACGACGACAGCATTTATTTTACTGGAGATATCGTTCCGTTACCACAAACACAGATTTACACAGGATATATTGACGGTATAGGTGGAGGAGGCAGTATTGCTGCAACTCCGTATGACTTTGGAACCACGATAAACGCCTACAGTTATGCTATAGAAAAAGATAGTTCGGGAAAATTGTTAGTAGGTGGCTATTATCAAGATACAAATACAGGGCAAAATTCATTTTTGGTCGGTCGTTTGTTAGCCAATCGCACCACTGATAGCACTTTTGGCAGCAATGGTTTTGTAACTACCGCTTTTACGAGCACTGATAGTCGCGCCTTTGATTTAAAAATACAACCAAATGGAAGAATAGTTTTAGCAGGTATTTCAGGAGGGAAAATTGCCTTAGCTCGCTATATAAATGGTGCGTTATCAACAACCGAATTTTCATCTGATGAAAAATCTTTTCAAGTATATCCAAACCCAACGAGTACAGTTTTAAATATTAAATCCACAGGAACAACTATTTCTGGTTTAGAATATAAAATTATTGATTTAGGAGGCAGAACTTTGTCCAAAGCACTTTTAAATGAAATAGGAACAATTGAAGTAGATGGTTTGGAATCAGGAATCTATATTATTAGTTTAGATGGTTACAATAGTATAAAATTTATAAAAAATTAATAGCAAGAATTAAAGTATAAATGTTTAATTAGCACCAAAAAACACATAAAAAAAGCACCCATTCGGGTGCTTTTCTATTCTAAATTACAACACAATATTCAACCCAATCTTGAAATTCCTTCCTCGGGTGGAATAGCCAATATTCTCGACAAATTCTTCGTTAAAAATATTGGTAACCGCACCAAAAATGGTCAAACGGGTTTTGATTAATTCATATTTCAGCAACCCGTTTACCAATTTATAATCGGCTAATTGCACTGGTTGTGACGGATAACCATAAGCGTCCAATCTGCTGCTTAGGTATTGATACTGCACACTACCAAAAAATCGCTTTGAAAAGTCATACGCTATCGAAGCATTGGCTTTGTGCTTAGGATTTAAACGTAGCAATGCATTGTCCAACTCGGTATAGGTATAATTGCCCTGCAAATGCAATTTTTCATTAATGGTATAAGACAACGAAGTTTCGACACCTTTCGCTCTGTTATTCCCAGCAATATTGTAATAGACAAAAGCGGCATCTACATCGATGGTGTTTTTTTCATCTCTAAAAAACGCAACCGAATTTAGCGTAAGCTGTTTGTCCAATAATTGAACTTCAAAACCAGCTTCAACGGTACTGTTTTCTTCTGGTTCTAATGTTTGATTTCCCGAATAAGGATCATACAATTGGTACAAACTTGGCGTAATATAAGCCGTAGAATAGGAAGCCAAAACCTTCAACGGAAACGACGTTTTGAAATTATAGGATGGATTAAAATTATAGACCACATGATTGTTATACACACTGTGATTGTTCATTCGCACACCTGCATTGATGTTAAATCCAAAGTTGGAATTATACACCAAGGTAGTGTAAGGGTCAAGGATGGCAAACTTCGCCATTTTATTATCAATACTTCCAAAAGCCGAAGTAGAACTCATTTGGCTAAACTGATATTGGGTTCCAAGCAACACAAAAAACTGCTTTGAAAAAGAATATTTATTGTAAGCATCCACATTTACATTCTTAGAATTATAGACAAAATCGGAACTGAAAACAAATAATTTGCGTTCTATAGAAGCTCCGCCGGCGTTTATCCTAAATTCGCCATGGTTGTATTTAAAACTAGAACTAAAACCAGCCCGGAGCTGTGTTGTTTTGCCCACATTTTCAAGATTATCTGCTGAAAAAGCAGGATCATACGAGTCGTCGAAAGCATTTTTTAATCTGTCATAAGTACCAAAGAAATCCAATCGCAGCTTTTTAGAAACAGCAAAGCCAATTTTTTGATTGATATTCACTCTCGAAAAGCGATCGTTCTCATAATTTTCGCCCTTAGCTTCCGACATGCCATTGGTTTCGGTGCTATTCAAACTAGTAACATACGCTACTTTCTTGAAAGTTCCGTTAAAAGACAACCCTTGGTTAAAATCTTGTCCGTTGTAATGGTGATTTTCAGTAGTGTTGTTCGACCCAATACTCACATAAGCGTTGCCTTGAATTTCTTTTTGAGATGATTTTTTCAAGGTAATACTAATCACTCCGGTAGCAGCACCACTACCATATAAAGTACTTGCTGCGCCTTTCATAATCTCAATACGCTCCACCTGCTCTACTGGCACTAATCGCAAATCATACTCCATCGAAATTCCAGAGGCATCCGTTACCGGCACACCATCTATGACTATCAACACTTGGCGGTTTCTACCACCACGAATATAATACCCTAAATTTTTTCCACCCGAAGATTGGCTTCCGTTAATTTCAACGCCAGCTACTTGGCTCAACACCATCGCTAGGTTTTGCCCCGATTTGTTTTGTAAATCCTTGGCAGAAATAACTTCAATAACCTTTCCTGATTTTTCTTTGCTTTGCGCAAATTTGGTGTCTGATATCACCACTTCTTTCAATGGATTCACTTTGGTAGAATCCTGTTCTTGCGCATAAGCACAAGTGTTTAGCAAAGCCAATAGGGCAATTGCTTTTACTGTTTTTTTCATTTTTAGTTCAACAATAATTTAATAATCTTGGGAGAAAAGCATAGAATTTACCCATACCCAAACCTCTTTTCCCGAAAGTTTGTTACTCTGATGAACTAGGCAGGTCTCCTGGCTTGCGTCTTGTTGTTTACCTTCCCATTTAATATTAGATATTAGATATTTGATATTAAATTTTAGATATATTTAATATCTGATATTTTAAATCTAATATTTTAAACAGTGGTTTTGTAGATAACAACAAGCTTTGTAGCTTACAGTTGCGGGAACAGCTTTGGTTTTGAACCAAATTCCCTTTTAATGCGATTTTGAAATACTAAAATCACAACCTTAATTCGGATGCAAATGTAAAGTATATATTAAAAACAAAACGATACTTTTGCAAAAACAATTTGATGAAAACCATTTGTAACGCATTATTGCTAGCTATCCTTTCGTTTTTATTGGTGCAATGCAAAAAAGAAACTAAACCAGAAACTGCCCCAGCTCCAAAAAATGAAGTGCAGTATGCCAAAGGTTTTTCTATTGAAAACTATGACGGTTATTCTATAGTAACGGTAAAAAATCCTTGGCCGAAAGCCACCAAATGCTATAAATACATACTACAAGAAAAGAACGGTCTTGTTCCCGATAGTTTGAAACATAACCTGATTATTCCTGTTCCGATAAAAACTATTGTGGTAACCTCAACCACGCATATTCCTTCATTGGAAATGCTTGACGAGGTGAATTCATTAGTTGGTTTTCCGCATTGTGATTATATTTCTTCCGAAAAAGTAAGAGCCCGAATTGACGCTGGCACCCTAAAAGAATTGGGAAACAACCACGATTTGAATACCGAAGTATTGCTCAATTTGCAACCCAATGTGATTATTGGTTATGGCATTGACAACAAAAATCCAACGCTAGATAATTTGCAAAAAAGTGGTTTGAAAGTGATGCTCAATGGCGATTGGAACGAAGAAACATCGCTGGGAAAAGCGGAATGGATAAAGTTTTTCGGTGCTTTATATGGCAAACAAAAAGAAGCCACAGACCTCTTTACCAAAATAGAAAAAGACTATCTAAAAACGATTGAAATTGCAAAACTGGCTACCACTACTCCAACTATTTTGGCTGGCGATATGTTTGAAGACCGCTGGTATTTGCCACGTGGCACCAGTTGGGGAAGTTTGCTTTTGAAAGAAGCCAACGGCAATTATTTGTGGCAAGACACCAGCGGTACAGGAAGTTTATCGTTATCATTTGAAACGGTTTTCGAAAAAGCAAAGAATGCCGATATTTGGATTACTTCCGGACAGTTTCCAACCTTGGCAGCCATGGCAGCAAACAACCCACATTACGCAGAATTTGATGCTTTCAAGAATAAAAATGTATATTCGTTCAGCGGAAAAAAAGGAAAAACCGGTGGCATTCTTTATTATGAATTGGCACCAAATCGTCCGGATATCGTGTTGAAAGATATTGTCAAGATTTTGCACCCAGAGTTGTTGCCGAGTTATGAACCTTTTTTCTTTGCCAAATTGAAGTAGTTAAAACTTGTCATTTCGACGAAGGAGAAATCCCATTCATTTATGAGATTCCTCGTGCCTCAGAATGACAAAAACATGTGATACTAAATGTTAAAAACTAGAAATACAACGCTATTCATTTCCTTAACATTGCTATTGATTTTGACATTACTATTGAATATTTCTTTAGGTCAAGTCGAAATTCCTGTGAAAGAAGTTTTTAGAAGTCTGTTTGGCGGTCACGCTTCCACAGAGACTTGGGATTATATTATCGTTAATTTTCGTTTGCCAAAAGCCATCACAGCCATTCTCGTTGGCATCGGACTTTCCATTTCGGGATTGTTGATGCAAACGTTGTTTAGAAATCCATTGGCTGGACCTTATGTGCTCGGATTGAGTTCGGGTTCGAGTTTGGGAGTGGCGTTTGTGATACTTGGCGCAGGAATGATGCCCGCTGTTTTTTCGCAGTTTTTATTGTCCTCTTACGGAATTATTCTCGCTTCCTGCATTGGAAGTTCGTTAGTTTTAGTGCTGATTTTAATTGTATCCCAACGCTTGCGCGACACGATGTCGATATTAATTGTTGGGTTGATGTTTAGCAGTTTTACCAGTGCCATTGTGAGTGTGTTTACCTATTTCAGTTCCGCGGAACAGTTGCAGAAATACACGTTTTGGTCTATGGGAAGCATTGGCAATTTGTCGTGGCAAAACATTGCTATTTTAGCCGTTTCAGTTTTCATTGGCTTAGTGTTCAGTTTGCTTTCTTTGAAACCGTTGGATGCGTTATTACTTGGAGAAAACTATGCGAAAAGCATGGGATTGAACATCAAAAAAGCACGTTATATCATTATTTTTGCAACCAGTATTTTGGCGGGAAGCATCACTGCATTTGCTGGTCCGATAGCGTTTATTGGCTTAGCCGTACCGCACTTGGGGAAGTTGTTATTTCAAACGAGTAATCATAAAACATTGTTTTTTGCAACGCTGCTTATTGGTTCCATCATCATGTTGTTTTGTGATACCATTTCGCAAATGCCAGGTTTTGATTTTACGTTACCTATTAATGCGATTACCTCAATAATTGGTGCGCCGGTAGTGATTTGGTTAATCGTTAGAAAGAAAAGTATTCAGTAATGAGTTCAAATAAAACCATCCTTTCCACTTCAAATTTATCCATTGGATACCCATCCAAAAAGGGAAACAATGTCATTGCTGAAAACCTCAACTTACATTTTGAAGCAGGAAAATTAATTTCACTAGTTGGCGGAAATGGCATTGGGAAATCTACGTTGCTGCGAACAGTAACCGGAATTCAAAAACCATTAGCCGGAATGGTTTCTTTGAATGATGCAGCTATTCATTCGTATGATGCTTTAGCATTGGCACAGAATTTAAGTTTGGTGCTAACCGAAAAATTACCACCGAGCAATCTGACTGTTTTTGAATTGATTGCTCTAGGAAGACAGCCGTATACCAATTGGCTCGGAAAATTATCTGATGACGATTTGGAGAAAATAAATCAGGCGATTGCGCTCACACATATCGAACATCTGATTGACAAAAAGCACCATGAAATCAGTGACGGGCAATTGCAAATTGTATTAATCGCCAGAGCTTTGGCGCAAGATACGCCGCTCATTATCCTTGACGAACCCACAACACACTTGGATTTGTTTCACAAAGTTTCGGTTTTTAAACTCTTGAAAAAGTTGTCGCACGAAACCAATAAGTGTATCCTGTTTTCGACACACGATATTGATTTGGCGATACAACTTTCGGATGAAATGATTGTCATGACAGCAGTTGCAGTGGTACAAGACCAGCCGTGCAATTTGATTTCCAAAGGGATTTTTAACACGCTTTTTAAGGATGCCTCCATCACTTTTGATGGTTTGAAAGGGAAGTTTGTGATTAGTTAATAATTGAAAATGGATAATGAATAATTACTCCCATAAAATCAAAAATAATTATCAATTGTTAATTATACATTATTAATTGTTATCTGCCGTTTGGCTTCGCCAACGACAAACGCCACCGAATTGGCAATATTATAACTTCGGATTAAGTTGGACATCGGAATGGTCAAATGATTGTCGAATTGTGCTAAAACATCTGGGCTCAACCCCACGCTTTCTTTGCCAAAAACCAACCAATCGCCATCCTGAAACTCGGCATCATAAATAGATTTCGTAGCATGCGAACTCATCAAAAAAACTCTTGATTTGTCTGGGATGATTGCCTTCCACTCCGCTAGATTTTGATATTCGGTTACGTCAAGATGCACCCAATAATCCAACCCAGAACGCTTTAAGTTCTTGTCGTTAATCACAAATCCGAAGGGGTGAATGAGGTGCAAACGACTTTGGGTGCCAACGCACAATCGACCAATATTTCCGGTGTTGTTTGGAATTTCGGGTTCTACAAGGACGATGTTTAACATACTTTACTATTATTTTGTCATTCCGAGGGACGAGGAATGACAAGTTGGCGATAATTTATTTGAAAAATTTTTCAACTTCATGAACTTCTCCAGCTTTCAGTTGCAAATGTATGTTTCCTACTCGGATTCTGACTAATCTCAGGGTTGGAAATCCAACGGCGGCTGTCATTTTTCGCACTTGACGAAACTTGCCTTCGGTTAGCGTAATCGAAACCCAAGAAGTTGGTCCGTGACGTTCATCGCGAATTCTTCTCCCTTCGCCAATGCAAACTGGAAGTACTGTGATGATTTTGGCATCGCAGATTTTGGTGGTGTATCGAATGCCTTTGAAACCAATTTCGACACCGCGTTTTAATATCTCAATCGCTTCTTGATTGATAATACCATCTACTTGGGCATAATATTCTTTTTCGACAGTTTTGCTCCGCACTATTTCGCTCATCATTCCGTCAGTGGTGAGCAACAATAATCCTTCGGAATCTTCGTCTAATCGTCCTATTGCCATAATTCCTTCGGGGAAATTATAGAGTTCGCCAAGCAACTTTTTGGGTCGCTTTTTTTCATAAACAAATTGGCTTAAATAGCCGTGTGGTTTGTGAATAATAAAGTGTCTGGCAACCATTGTATTTAACCTAGATATTATATAAAAAAAGGTGAAAATTTTGTAATTAAGTAGGGCAAAACTAAAGCTATTTTTATTAAAAAATTTAAAACTACTTATAGTTATGAAAACACTGTACTTTTTCTTATCCACTTTTACCTCAATTGTACTTGGATATATATTTGTAATTAATTTGGAATATTCGTTTGAATTCAATTATGTTGTATTCATGCTTTTGCTAGCGTTATTATTTTTTGTTTTTGTGATTTTTAGTGTAATAAGTGCTGAAAAAAGTCCAAAATCTAGATCATTATTTTAAAATAAAAATTTTAACAGAAGTATGAAAAACGAAGAATTTGACACAGATTATTCTTTTCTGAACAAATAAATTTTACCAATTGTTTTCATATATTTACTTCCAAATAAGTACTGTATGAATCCTGTTATTCTTTCTGTTTTAATATTTATAATTGCCCTTTTTTTAGGCATTTATTTTGGAAAAGTTTTTTTTTCTGCCAATTCCAAAACGGATAAAGCGTCATTGGAAGAAAAAATAAACGGTTTATTGCAACAAATTGAACTATTCAAAAGTCAAATAAACCAAACGACTCAGGAACGTGAAACCATTCGAACCGAAAAAGAGTCGTTAGCGATTCAGTTATCAAAAAAGGAAACAGATTTCGAAAATCTATGGGAACGCAACAAAGAACAAAAGGAAGAAGTAGAAAAACTGCAAGAGAAATTTACCAAAGAATTTGAAAATCTTGCTAACAAAATCCTTGAAGAAAAAACCTCAAAGTTTACCGAACAAAACAAAGAAAATCTCAAAAACATCTTAACACCTTTGCAGGATAAAATTCAGCTTTTTGAAAAGAAAGTTGAAGACACACACAAGGAAAGTATTGATTATCATGCTGCGTTGCGCCAACAAATTTTGGGTTTAAAAGAAATGAACGCTCAAATGAGTAAGGAAACTTTGAACCTGACCAAAGCCCTGAAAGGCGATAGCAAAATGCAAGGCAACTGGGGCGAATTGATTTTGGAACGTGTATTGGAAAAATCTGGTTTGGAAAAAGGTCGGGAATATGAAGTGCAGCAAAGTTTTACCACCGAAGATGGCAATCGTGTTTTTCCTGATGTAGTTATCAATTTGCCTGACGGCAAGAAAATGGTTGTCGATTCAAAAGTAACGTTGACCGCTTATGAACGCTATATTAACGAAGAAGACGAAGCTGAGAAAGCACAGCATTTGAAAGAACATATTCTTTCTGTAAACCGTCACATTGATCAATTAAGCAATAAAAATTATCAGGATTTATATCAAATGGAGAGTCCCGGTTTTGTGTTGTTATTTATTCCTATTGAACCTGCATTTGCTATAGCGATTAACAATGACACAAACTTATTTGCTAAAGCATTAGAGAAAAATATTGTGATTGTAACGCCATCCACATTATTGGCAACATTGCGAACTATTGACAGCATGTGGACGAATCAAAAACAACAAGAAAATGCGTTGGAAATTGCACGACAAGCTGGCGCTTTATATGATAAATTTGAGGGTTTTGTTGCTGATTTGGTAAAAGTAGGAAACAAAATAAAAGACAGCAAGACCGAATATGATAATGCCATGAGCAAACTGGTTGACGGTAGTGGTAACCTCATCAACAGAGTTGAAAATCTCAAAAAAATGGGAGCCAAAGCCAAAAAAACATTGCCCGAAAATATAATACAAAGAGCTACTAAAGAGCAAGAAGAATTGTAGTAAAGCGGAGTGCGATTTTATCAAAATGATACTAAATGGATTTGATTTTTAAGAAATTCTGTTAATTTTTAGAAGCTTATTAAATTATCATTATATTTGGTCTGCATTTCAAAAATCTATGAAAAAAAAATATACCTTCTTATTCATTTTCGCCATATTTTTAAGCTTGTTTATTGCTTGTTCTAAGAGCGAGGATTATGTTACTATCGCTCCGATTGCTACAAATGATGTCATAAGCAGTACTTTAACAGGCCCTGTTGAAATTCCAGTTTTGACAAATGATCACACAGGAGGTATTCCTGACCCTACTAAAGTAAGTATTAAAAACGGTGTTGATACAAACGGAAATGGAACTTTAGACCAATTAGTGGTTCCAAATCAGGGAACTTGGAACGTTAATGCTACCACGGGTACTATAACATTTACACCAACACCCACTTTTACAGGAAATCCAACCCAAATTACATACACCATTAAAGATGCTAATGGCACTGTTTCGAATGAAGCTACAGTAACAATAAACGCAGTACCAATAGTTACTGCTGATTTATCATTGGTTCCTTTTTCTAAACTATCTGACTATCATTTTTTTATTGGCGATATGAAAGAGGAAATTCCTTCATTAAATGTTGTTCCATACGAACCGGCAAGTTCTTTATTTACTGATTATGCTTCAAAAAAGAGATTTATCTGGATGCCAATTGGTGTTAAAGCAACCTTTGTAGCTGATGATAAAATTCTTGATTTTCCGGTTGGGACTGTTCTTATAAAAACATTTTATTACACCACCATTCAACCAGGAAATACAACAAAATTAATTGAGACCCGATTAATGGTTAGAAAAAACGATGGTTGGAAATTTTATGAGTATTTATGGAATGATGAACAAACGGATGCAAATTTAGTGGCTGGAGTCGATTTTACCAGTGGAAGTTCTAAAACAATTACATTTAAAAAACCAAACGGAGAAGACATTACTACTGCCTATAGAATACCCGCAGATGGCGAGTGTTTTGCATGTCATAAAATTAACGAAATAGCAACACCAATAGGTGTAAAACCTCAAAATTTAAATCATAATATTGCTTATAATGGAGTGAGCAAAAAAATATTGCAAAAATTAGTTGAACAAGGTTATTTAGATAGTTATCCTTCATCAATTGTTTCTACGGTAGATTATCATGATACTACACAACCTTTGGATTTGAGATTACGCTCCTATTTAGACGCTAACTGTTCACATTGTCATCAAGATCAAGCAAGGTGTTATTACAGACAAATTCGATTATCTTTTAGTAAGACGAATATTGACTCTAATATCGGTATTTGTTTAAATGCTGATGAACAAATAAATCCAACTATACAAAAAATAATTCTTCCCGGAAATTTTAACAATTCCGTTATGCATTATCGTTTAAGTACAAACACCGAAAATCAAAGAATGCCACTTTTAGGAAGAACAATTGTTCATGATGAAGGTGTTGAACTATTGGAACAATGGATTAATACCCTGCATGACTGTAACTAAATAATTATATCTAATTAAAATATAAATAACCATGAAAAAAAATATCTTATTATTTGTTTGTATATTTTTATTCCAAACAATTCAAGCTCAAAATTCTTGTGCAACTGCTTTACCAATAATTGCAGGAACAAATACCATTGCTGTCATTGATGGCACTAATACAATTGTTGCTTGCGCAAGTACAACAACTGGAACATTTGCAGAATGGTATGTTTACACACCAACTCAAAATCATAGCGTTACTATTACTTCTGATTTAGCAATTAATATTTGTAAAGACACCAATTTTCATGTTTATACAGGAAACTGTTCCGCTTTGTCTTGTTATGCAGCCGACGATGATTCAGGCATAATTGCTTGTAATACCGGCAATCCTAATTCTTATCTGTCTAAAGCTACATTCGAGGTTGTTGCCGGAACAAATTATTATATCGCCTGGGATAGTAGATGGCAAACTACAGGATTCGATTTTCAATTGATTGAATCTGCTCCGAGTCCTTGTGGTTTGGGAACAGTTATTACAGCAGGAATAACAACTGTAAATGCTATAGATACAAACAACATTTCAACATCATGTTCTAGCTTAACTACTGCACCATTGGCTAAATGGTATAAATATACACCTAGCAATAATTATATTGTTACCTTAACTTCTGATTTACCTCAAAACATTTGTATAGATACCAACTTTAATGTATATATTGGTACTTGCTCCGCATTAACCTGTTTTGCTTCCGATGATAATTCAGGCGTTATTGCCTGTAACAATGGTAGTAATACAAACTCTAACCTTTCTATAAAATCATTTCAAGTTACTGCAGGCACTACATATTATATTGCTTGGGATAACAAAAACAGTGCATCCGGCTTTAGTTTTCAGTTGATTGAAAATGCGCTTCCTCCAGATAGATTATCATTTACATCATCACCAGTAACAGGTATCACAGGTGATCTTAACAATTGTATTGTAGATATGAATGGTGATTATTTAGATGATATTGTTTCTGCGGTTTCTACGACTCAATTAGCCATTACTTATCAGCAAACAGGTGGAACATTTTCTACGACTACTTATACCGTTCCAAATACTACTGTGTTGCCTTCATGGAGTATTGCTGCAGGCGATTATGACAATAATGGATTCAATGACTTGATATACGGTTCTGGAAGTGGTGTTGTGTTTTTGAAAGCTAATAGCGACGGAACAGGATATACATCTGATAGAAAAACACAATCCTATTTAGTGCAAAGAACCAATTTTATCGATATTAATAACGATGGTAAGTTAGATGCTTTTGCCTGCGATGACAATGCACCAAACCGATATTACATTAATGATGGTACAAATATGAATCATAATCAAGGTGGTATAGGAGATTTTCCATCTGGTGGAAACTATGCTTCTAATTGGTTTGACTATGATAACGATGGTGATGTAGATATGTATTTAGCTAAGTGTGGTCAAGGTGGTTCTGGAGTTGGAGGAAACATTGATATGTTGCTTAAAAATAATGGAAATGGAACCTATACTAATGTAGCGGCAGAAGCTAATATGGCTAATCCAGAACAAACATGGTCTGGTGCTTGTGGAGATTTTAATAATGACGGTTGGATGGATGTTATTGTTGGGGTAAACTCCGCATCAAATGGCTATACAAATGTAAAAAGAAATAACGGAGACGGAACTTTTACTAGCGTTACAACTGGTTCAGGTTATGATACAAATACATCATTAGGAAGAGAATATGTAGCACAAGATTTTGATAATGATGGATTTCTGGATGTATTAGGATCTGGGAATAATATTATGTTTGGCGATGGAGCTTTTCATTTTACACCTAATGCAAATGCCTATCCATTATCTACTTATGATAGACCGATTGGTGATTTAAATAACGATGGATTTTTAGATATTCAAAATGGCACAAGTGTTTTGTTTAATAACGGAAATACTAATAAATGGTTAAATGTTAACCTTCAAGGAATTCAAAGCAACAGAAACGGAATTGGTGCAAGAGTTGAAATTAATGGCTCATGGGGACAACAAATTAGATATGTACAAAGTGGAACAGGATTCCAAAACATGAGTACCTTGAGCGCACATTTTGGAATTGGACAAGCAACAACTATTGATCAAGTAGTAATAAAATGGCCATCTGGAATTATTGATACTATAAATAATGTGAATCCAAATCAAAACCTTTTGGTAGTTGAAGGTTCAACATTGGCAATTAATTCATTTAATAATGGTGTTTTCTCTATTTTCCCAAACCCTGCAAAAAATGTGGTTTCTATTCAACTCAAAGATAACCTAAGTGTAACGTTAAAAACCGCGACTGTTTATGATTTAACTGGTAAAGTAGTATTAACAACCACAGAATTCAATCAACCTATTAATGTTGAAAAATTTGCAACAGGAACATATATTTTGTCTATTTCTGATTCTGAAAACAGAAGTTATACTCAAAAGTTTATTAAAGAATAATAATTCTCATTAAGCATAAAAAAAAGTGTCCCTATTCTGATATAGAATCGGGACACTTTTTTTATAGTTAAATTTACTTTTCTAAAAAACTCTTAGCAAATTAAACCCAAAGAAAATATTTCCTGTTAACCAATCTCCAGTTGAATTACCCAGAAATCCAGCTTCATGTACTCCTTGTGAACTACTAAAATGCATTTGAAATACATGTCCACCAGTTTCTAAATCAACCCCAACAGATAATGGATCTTTAAATGGCGAAGTACTTGATCTATTCAAATGTGCTGCATAATCAACATTTACAGACCAGCGTTTTGCAAATTTATATCTTCCTCCCATTCCAATAGCATATTGGCTATTATCTTGTTTGTCATCAATCACAAAGTTTTCATGGAAAAAAGTTGGTGCCAATTCTAAAGACAATTTCTTGTTGATTTTTCTTGAAATAAGTAACTGCGCAACATAGATAAGTCTATCTTCAAATTTCATTTTTGGAAAATTACTTTCTTTTAAAGTATTATTGATAGCTAAACTCGTAAAAGCAGCAATGGCTAATGGAAAACCATCAGTTTCTTGCGATTTTAGTAAATATTTAGTTGAAAAATCATATGCTAATTCACTCCTAGCTCCACTTATAGTTAACCAATTTGCAAGACCATACAAAAATTTTATTTGTGAAACGGCATTATCAAGTCCAAAACCACCTTCAAAACCACTTTTAATTGAACCAAATCTATGGGCAACAATAAAATATAAATCGCCTTTAGCAGCCAGTTTTGTAGATTCAAGATTCACAATCTTTAGTCCTTTAAATGCAGACTCCACTTTTATTTTTTGAGTTGAAGCAGTGTCAACTCCGCTTAGTAAGTCCTCTTGAGCGAACATCGCAATTGGGAATAATAATAGTAAGGCAATTTTTTTCATGTTTTTTTTATTTTTATTGTTTAATAGTGCATTGATCCATCTGAATTTCTTCTAACAAATCATCATAGCCAGTGAGTCTGCCTTTCAATGTTATAGAATTTTGTGTCTTTAAATTAACTGGAATAGTTTTTGTAAATCGAGCTAATAGCTTTTCATCAACCGTTATAATTTTATTAGTCAAATCTATGTTAGTAATTTTACCGTATATCTCAATAGTCTTGTCTAAATATCTTTTATTTGCTGATTTTTCATCTACTTTAAATGATTTGTAAATGTCACTAACAGAAACAGAGAAAGAAACCTTTTCAGTTGAAATGTCGCGATGACTTTTGTACATATAATTAAATAGTAGAAGAACTAAAACAATAATAGCTACAATGGCAATGATGAATTTTTTTCTCATAAATTGGAATTTATTAATTACAAATTAAATTAATTAATGATAAGTCAGAATTTTTGATAAATTTATTATATAACTTTGAATAAAAAAAATTACCATGAAAAGATTAAAATTATTGACGTTGTTTATTCTACTTCTAATAATTCAGTATGGATGTACAAATGACTCAACCTCTGATTTAATTGACAATTCAACCGTTGCTGTAATCACTTATACCAATACTACTAAAAGTATTTTTGACAAC
>JAYVNT010000271.1:0-5330 GCA_043758285.1 Flavobacterium sp. | reverse complement strand
ACAAGGTGGCGCGTCGAAACCTGTTAACAATTTGGATACTACAATAAGAAGTTTCATATTCGCCGGTTCGTCTCTAAACTTTTCTTTGGCTTTATCCTCGTAGGTTTCTGTTTTGGTCTGATTCGGATTGGCTGCTACTTTCTCTAACAATTCCGCATAGATTTTAAAGATGTATTCCTTATCGGTTTCTGTATTGGCTCCAGTGTCTTCGGTAGTAATATCTCTCGTTGCAGGATTATAGGAAGTAATTACAGCACACTTTCCTTTTAATTCAGTTTTGTTGAATAGCTCAAAATATTTACATGCTTCATATATGCTCGACGCTACTAAAATGGCATTTCCTTTTTCAGATGAAAGTCTTGGTTTGGTGCTAAAATCAAAGATAACATCACTAACAACTTTTTCCATTCGGGATCGGGAACTCAACACATTTTGCATGGTTCCCCATTTCTTTTTAAGTTCTGATTTTTGAAAGTCATTTAACCCTTTGGTTTTGGCTTCAAACCAAGCATCAACTTTGGTAGGAGATGATAATCGTTGGTCAATATCTCTGCCTTCGTAAACTAAATCTTTGACCACTTCATCCTCAACAGCTTCGTTGAATTTGTAGGTATGAATATAAGATCCAAATACCTCTAAGGTTGTTTTTTTATCTTGTTTTAAAAGTGGTGTACCTGTGAAACCTATGAATATTGCATTACTTAACATGGTTTTCATTACCTGATGTAGTTTACCACTTTGCGTTCGGTGACACTCATCTACAAACACATAGAGTTCACCAACAGTTTGTACTGGATTGTCTTGTAATTCTCGAATGAAGTCTTCAAAATTGTCTTCTGTACGTTTACCAAATTTGTGTACTAATGAACATAATAATCTTGGTTGTGGTTGCGTGAGCTGTTGCAGTAATTCTCTACCGCTTCCTGTTCTTTTAATAGGTTCTCCTGAATCGTTAAAGACACGTTCAATTTGTTTATCGAGTTCAGTTCTGTCAGTAAGAATGATTACTCTGGCATTGGCGTTATTTTCTAAAATCCATTTGGCTAAGAGTACCATCATAATACTTTTACCCGAGCCCTGAGTATGCCAAATAATGCCTCCTTCTTTTTTTCGAATTCTTTCCTGGGACGCTTTTAAACCAAAATATTGGTGTGGTCTTGGGAGTTTTTTAACTCCGGCATCAAACAGTATGCAATTGTGAATGATGTCGAGAAAACGTTCTTTGTTACAAACTTTTTTAAGGTATTTGTCAATTAGTAAATCATTATTTTCTTGTTCATCTTCTTTCCATTTTAAAAAGAATTTTTCGGGTGTTCTTATGGTTCCGTAACGTAAACCTTGTGTATCGTTTCCTGCCATCACAAACTGAATGGTGGAAAAGAAATGCTCGATAAAACTATCTTGTTGGTTGGTAATGTTTTGCCGTATCCCTTCAGCCAAATCAATAAAACCTCTTTTAAGTTCTAATACACCCAAAGCAATGCCATTGACATACAAAACAATATCCGGGCGCTTTTCTCTATTGCCTTTTATGATTACTTCTTCAGCTATTGCAAAATCATTGTTTTCCCAATTCTCCCAATCTATAACTTGAACGGTTGTATAATTCGCCCCTACATCTTCTTTAACCTGAACTCCATATCTCAACTTGGCATAGAACTTTTTGTTTCTGATGTATAAATCATCACTAAAGCTGTCTGCAATTTGTTTGAGTTCATAAATGGCTTTACTAAACTCGGTTACGTTATACCCTTGTTTTAGCAGATAATTGGCCAAGTACTTTTCCTCAATATTGCTATTGCCTTCGCGTTCTTCCCAATTACCGTAATAGGTATAACCCAATTGCTCTTTGAACAATTTTACAATTCGATTTTGGGTTAGGCGTTCTATTTGGCCGATGTTATTCATAGATTGCTTGTGTATAAATAATCCGTTAAGTATTTAATCATCTCTGATTGATGTTCCATTGCGATGGCATCATTCCAAGTATCATTCCGATAAATTAAATCCATTTTTAAACTATCCAGCTTTACTCTATTGTTATTAATGAACCGCTGTCTTTTTTCATTAAAAGGCAAATTACTATATTCTGAATTAATACTCCTTGAAACCAGAGAAAGATTACCAAAATTATTGAGCATATCCTCTGAAACTATATTGGTATCAGTATCTTTTTGGGTTTGAGGTGAAATATGCTCTACTGAGTTTTTTGCAGTAAACTTGAAATTTTTCCATCTTTCATCTTTATCTTTTAAATAACTACTCCAAAGAACAAACTCTAATTTGTAAAACCAATAATGAGGGAAACTGGTACCGTCTGGTCTTGATAATATAGAATAATCAATTAATGTATTATAGGCATTGTTTTCTAAAAATTTTCGTGTTCTTACTATTAGGCTATCTTTTTCAGATGAACACAAAAGATTGTTGTCAAGATGCTTTAAAAAAGTAAAGCTGTTTTGTCCTTTATTATCCAATAAATATTTTAAATATGGGGTAAGCCAATAATGTGTTGTAATTTGTTGTGAATGATATAATAAACTCTGAAGTAAAGCCACTCCTTCGTTAGTTTCTGGTTGTCTTCTTCTTAAATAAAAATTGTTTTTACTTTCATATTTTTCTAATTTACAAATCAAATGAGTTTCGCCATCCTCCAAACGAACCCATTTTATTATATGTTTATCAAAGACATATCTAACTTCCCACAATAATTCTATAAATAATGTAATATCTTCTTTTAATTGTTGGGAAGTTTTATCTTTTGTTAAGAATGAATACTCAAAAATATTTAATAATTCTTTATCTAATATTTTTGAAATGTCAGCCTTATTATTCTTTACTAAAAAAATCCTGAGAGTATGTTGTAAAAGCATTGGGAAGGAAATAATACTCCTCACTTCATCTGCATTGTACGTTTCGTCATCATCGCTTGCATCCTCAAATGTTTCAAAATCATTATTACTTAATATGTTTTCTAAACTTAAAGTTCCAAAGCTTGGTAATAATCTAGATACTTCAATTTATTCAAAACTAGTTTTACTTGATAATATTGGTTCTAAAATAGCGGCTAAACAAACTAAACACGCTATTTATTACAGAAATACAGGTGGTTTATATTGGAAGATATTTACTGATTATAGCCCTAAATTTAAAAAAAATGGCGAAGTCTCAGTTTCAAGTAGAGAAACAAAACTATTTTTCAACAGTGATAATGACTTAAAAATTTCATTAGCATTATTTTGGTCTAATTTATATTGGTGGTGGTATTCAACTAATTCCAATGGGCGAGATAACAATCCTTTTGATCTTAAATCATTTCCCATCAATGATGAAATATATAAAAATATTGATTTGTTACATTTAAGCGATAAATTAATTAATAGCTTAACAGATAACTCAACAATTGCTAATAGAAATCACGGTAAAGATGTAACTGAATATCAAAAATTCAATCCAAAAAAATCAAAAGAGATTGTTGATGAAATTGATAAGACTCTATATAAATATTATAATTTGACATTGGAGGAATTAGATTATATTAAAAATTATGACATTAAATATAGACTTGGTGAGGACATCGATATAGAAGAAGAGGAATGAAAAGTATAATCGACAATAAAAAAGACAATCTCCTGGTAACAGAGGTAAACCAAATGCTAGACAATGCCGAGTTTAGCTCAATGGCTGTTGGTTATTTTTACTTAAGTGGTTTTGAAGCTATCAGAGAAAAGTTGCACAAAGTGCAAAATCTAAAACTATTAATTGGCACAAGAACAAATACTGAAACAGTTGAAGAATTAGTAAAAGGACATAAAGCACCAGAATATATTTCACAAACATTACGTCAAGAACAACGTAAAACAGCATTGCAAAAAAAAGATGTTGTCCTACATACACAATATGAATATGCCAAAGATTTGACTTTTATGGAGCAAAATGAAAGCAACCAAATTGGTCTTTCAGCTTTATGGGAATTAATCCGAGATAACAGAATAGAAATCAGAGTTTATGCCAAAGGTTTTTTGCACAGCAAAGCATACATTTTTGATGCTCCAAAAGGTGGTATGATTGATGGTGTTGCAATAGTAGGAAGCTCTAATCTTTCTATAAGTGGCTTGGCAAACAATACCGAATTGAATGTAAAAATAACCAATCAAAATGATTTTCAAGATGTAAAAAAATGGTTCGATGACATTTGGGAACAGTCAGAACCTTTTAGCACCGAGTTGATGGATATGGTTGAAAATTCTTGGGTTCAGCAACAAGCAACACCTTATGAAGTATATATCAAAACACTGTACAATTTAGTAAAAGAAAGAGTTGATATAAAAGAGCATTTAATGAATGACAAAGGTGCTTTTGATTTTGAAAAGTTATTTCCATTTCAACGCGACGCAGTAAATATGGCATTGAATAAATTGGAAAGCGATAACACCTCCCAAAGTGGCGTTTTTATATCTGATGTAGTTGGTTTGGGCAAATCTTACATTGCTTTGGCTTTAATAAGTTGGTATTGGTCACAAAAGCGAAAAAACACTTTGGTTATTTGTCCTGCACCATTAAAACAAATGTGGGAAAACTACAAAGAGCAATACCAATTAAATTGTCATATAATGTCGTCAAGCGAGTTGTTTTATAAAGATGGCAACGAGCATTACAATCTTAACGATGAAGCAATCTACGATGGCTATGAGGTTGTAATCATTGATGAGGCACACAACTTTAGAAATCCTGCCACTCAAAAATACAATATTGTTGCTCCATATTTAAATGGTAAAAAAGTTATCCTTTTGACCGCAACACCACAAAATAAATCTGTGTGGGATATTTACAATCAAATAAAATTATTTCATCAAAGCGATGTAACCGATTTGAATATTGCTCCCAATAATTTAAAAACGTATTTTGAAACCTACGAAGATAGTCCACAACTCATAGCGGAACTATTGCAAAACTTTATCATCAGAAGAACAAGAAACGATATAAAGAACAATCCAAAATATGCTCATTTAGATATAACCTTTCCAAAAAGAAAATTGCAAACTATAGAGTATGAAATTGATGCTACTTATGCCACAAGCGGACAACCATCAATTTATGACGAATTATTAGATAAATTGTTCAAACAAAATAAAGCAGAACGATACCAATATTCAATTTATGCTTTAACAAGTTTCTTGAAACCTGATAAGAAAAATGAAAAGACCTATCAAGGTTTAAGTCATTTTGGTGATTTGGTTCGTGGATTATTAAAAATGCTTTTGTTTAAAAGATTAGAAAGTTCAGCAGTATCGTTTTTAGCATCTTTGAACCGAATGATAAAGCGAAAT
>JAYVNT010000270.1:0-5331 GCA_043758285.1 Flavobacterium sp. | reverse complement strand
TTTTTAGTCAATCTGAATTTCAGATAAATAATTTAAAGAATAAAGTTGTTATTCCTTTTAAGCTTATTAATAATTTAATTTTTATTCCAGTGAAAGTCAATGGTGAAGAATTAACTTTTTTATTGGATACGGGCGTTGAGCAAACCATACTTTTTAGTTTAGACGACAAGAACGAAATCAAACTATTTGATGTAGAAAAATTAAAACTAAGAGGATTAGGGAGTAAAGAGTCTATCGACTCTTATAAATCTTCTAAAAATAAATTGGAAATAAATGATTTTGTTGACTATAATCATGAAATTTATATTGTTCTTGACCAAGAATTTAATTTTTCTTCCCAAGTTGGAATTCCGGTTAATGGTATTATTGGCTATAATTTTTTCAAAAATCATATTGTAGAAATAAATTATGATAGAAAGAAAATTATTGTATACGATCACAGCCAAAAAAAAATCTGCTGCAGGCTTCAAAAGAAATTCTCGAAAGATTCTATAACTATTGAAGAGAAGAAACCCTATTATATTTCAACTATAAAACAAGGAGCACAAACTGTTTTTTCAAAATTATTGGTAGACACGGGAAATAGTGATGCTGTTTGGATTTTTTTAAACAAAACTTATAAAATAAAATTACCCGAAAAAAACATAAAGGATTATCTTGGTAAAGGATTTAGTGGAAGCGTTTTTGGCAAAAGAGCCAGAATAAATAGCTTTGAGTTTGGTAATAAAATATTCGATAATCCATTGGTAACCTTCCCTGATTCTACTTCGGCAAAAAGTGTAAATTTTGTTCCCAATAGAGTTGGTTCTGTTGGAAGCGAGGTAATTTCAAGATTTACGATCTTTTTTGATTATTTAAATGGTGCTATGTACACCAAACCAAATAGCAAAACAAACTTGCCTTTCCATTTCAATATGAGTGGAATAGAAGTAGAGCATGCAGGGTTAGAATGGGTAAAACAAGTAGTAGATGAAAGACAAAGTCAAGGCATAAAAGTCTACACTAATGCCACAGACGAAAGAATTCAAAACAACCTACAGATACATTTTGAACTCAAACCAATATTCAAAATAGCCAGTGTTAGAGTAGGTTCCGAAGCTGAAAAGGCAGGACTGAAAATAGGCGATAGAATTCTCAAAATAAACCGAGAAGAATCACATGGTTATACCATTGAAATGATTAACGAATTACTAAAATCAGAAGAAGGAAAAACTATCGAAATGGAAATTGAAAGAAACAATAAAATTTATAAATATAAATTTCAACTTAAGAATATTATATAAAAAAACCTCTCAATTTTTGGTTTAAGAGGTTCTTTAACTTATTGCATCATTGGGCTTTTCGTCTTTTTCTCCAGCAAATTTTCTACAGGTTTCTCAATAACTTCGCCTTTTATTTTTATGGCAACTCTCCCTTCATCTACGTTTATAGCGTTACTCTCTACTGTAATTGTTTTTCTAATTGGTCCAGTGTGCATATTATATTTCACATCAATCTTTCCCGTTTTTCCTGGTGCAATTGGTTCTGTCGGTTTCGAAGGCACTGTACAACCACAAGTCGATTGCACATTGGTAATAATTAAGGGTTCATCACCAGTATTCGTAAACTCAAAA
This sequence comes from Flavobacterium sp., assembly GCA_043758285.1. Taxonomy (GTDB): domain Bacteria; phylum Bacteroidota; class Bacteroidia; order Flavobacteriales; family Flavobacteriaceae; genus Flavobacterium. The sequence goes on along the minus strand of JAYVNT010000270.1, from coordinate 3,718 downwards.
GACCTAAGACCACTGTCATCATCCTTATTCACCGTACCATAATCAATCGTGTTGTCTTTGTCTTTAAACTCAATTTTTGGACCTTTTTGAGCAAAAATAGCAGCGTTTATGAGGATTACAGTTAATAGTATCAGTTTTTTCATAACTCAAGTTTTAATCTTTGATTGGTAAATTTACCTTGTTTAAATTAATTCACAATAATTTAATTCTTAATTTTTTCTAAAGTCTTTATTAATTACTTTTGCAGTTCAATTTACAAAAGGTATGCCAGAGGGTTTTGAAGTCAATCGTTTGGGATTTATCAGTACATCATTTTCCTGCTTTCTGCGCTACAGGATAGCTGCGACAATCGAGGATATAAGTGAAACGCATTGAACATTTGTAATCTATAAAATCTAATAATCTAAGAAGTCTAACAATCTGAATATGTCAATTCACGCACAGTTTAATGCCGCAGCAGTAGAAAAAAAATGGTACGATTACTGGATGAAAAACAAGTATTTTCATTCCAAACCCGATCACAGAAAACCATACACCATAACTATTCCGCCACCAAACGTAACCGGAGTTTTGCATATGGGACATATGTTGAATAACACTATTCAAGATGTTTTAATTCGTCGTGCACGATTGAAAGGTTTCAACGCTTGTTGGGTTCCAGGAACAGATCACGCATCCATTGCGACTGAAGCTAAAGTGGTTGCCAAACTTAAAAGTGAAGGCATCAACAAAAACGATTTGACTCGTGAGGAATTCCTAAAACACGCATGGGATTGGACAGATAAATATGGTGGAACGATACTGGAACAACTAAAACAATTAGGATGTTCTTGTGATTGGGACAGAACCAAGTTTACTATGGATCCAGACATGTCTGCATCTGTAATCAAATCATTCGTAGATTTATATAACAAAGGGTTAATATATCGAGGTTACCGAATGGTAAACTGGGATCCGGAAGCCAAGACAACTTTGTCTGATGAAGAAGTAATCTTTGAAGAAAGACAAGGAAAACTTTATTTCATTAACTATAAAATAGAAGGAAGCTCAGGTTTTTTAACCGTTGCAACCACACGTCCGGAAACTATTTTTGGAGATACAGCTATTTGCATTAATCCAGATGATGTACGTTTCACACATTTGAAAGGGAAAAATGCGATTGTCCCAATTTGTGGTAGAGTTATTCCAATTGTAGAAGACGACTATGTTGATGTGGATTTCGGAACAGGATGTTTGAAAGTAACGCCTGCGCACGATATGAACGATAAAACATTGGGCGAAAAACACAATCTAGAAATCATTGACATCTTCAACGAAGATGCTTCTTTGAATAGTTTCGGTTTGCATTATCAAGGAAAAGACCGTTTTGTAGTTCGTGAGGAAATTGCTAAAGAATTGGAAACCATCGGTGCTTTAGCCAAGACAGAAAACTACTTAAATAAAGTAGGAACTTCTGAGAGAACGAAAGCTGTTGTCGAGCCACGCTTGTCTGACCAATGGTTTTTGAGCATGGAAGAATTGGTAAAACCTGCTATCAAAGCAGTGTTGGAAACCAAAGAAATTAAGTTGTATCCATCTCGTTTTGATAACACCTATCGTCATTGGTTAGAAAACATTCGCGATTGGAATATCTCACGTCAATTGTGGTGGGGACAACAAATTCCTGCTTATTTCTATGGAGACGGAAAAGAAGATTTTGTAGTGGCGGTGAATAAAGAGGCAGCATTGACTTTAGCTCAAATAAAAACGTCGAATTTAATGTTGCAACCTTCTGATTTACGTCAGGATGCAGATGCACTTGATACTTGGTTTTCCTCTTGGTTATGGCCAATGGCTGTTTTTGGGGGTATTATGGAACCTGAGAACGAAGATTTTAAATATTATTATCCAACAAATGATTTGGTAACGGGTCCAGATATTTTATTTTTTTGGGTTGCTCGAATGATTATTGCTGGTTATGAATATACAGGAGAAAAACCATTTTCGAATGTGTATTTGACGGGATTGGTTCGTGATAAACAACGTCGTAAGATGTCGAAATCATTGGGGAATTCTCCGGAACCGTTGAAACTGATTGAGAAGTTTGGTGCTGATGGTGTTCGTGTTGGATTGCTCTTGAGCGCTTCGGCTGGAAATGATATCATGTTTGACGAGGAATTGTGCAACAACGGAAAAGCGTTTGCTAATAAGATATGGAATGCCTTTAGATTAATCAAAGGTTGGGAAGTTGCCGATATTCCGCAACCCGAAAGTTCTAAAGTTGCTATTGAATGGTATGAAGCAAAACTGCAGCAAACCTTAGTTGAAATAGAAGACCATTTTGATAAATATCGTTTGTCTGATGCTTTGATGGCGATTTATAAATTGGTTTGGGATGATTTCTGTTCGTGGTTTTTGGAAATTATAAAGCCAGGGTATCAACAACCGATTGACAGTGCAACATTTGATAAAGCGATTGAAATGTTTGAAGCTAATTTGAAGTTACTTCATCCGTTTATGCCATTCTTGACAGAGGAGATTTGGCAGTATATAGCGGATCGAACTCCAGAGGAAGCGTTGATTATTGCGGAATATCCAAAGTTGACTTCGTTTGACGAAAAGCTAATCACTGATTTCGAATTTGCTATGGAAGTGATTGCTGGTTTGAGAACCATTCGTAAGCAGAAGAACATTGCGATGAAAGACGCTATTGATTTGAAAGTGGTGAACAATGAAAGGGTTTCGACTTATTTTGACAGCGTAATTATGAAGTTGGGTAATATCGTTTCTCTTGAATATATCACAGAGAAAATAGATGGCGCGTTGACCTACAGAGTCAAATCGAATGAATATTTTATTCCGGTGTCTGGAACTATTGATATTCCTGCCGAGATTGCGAAACTTAGTGAAGAATTAAAATATACAGAAGGTTTTCTTAGAAGTGTTCGGGGCAAATTATCAAATGAGAAGTTTGTTGCTGGCGCACCTGAAAAGGTTCTTGAAATAGAGCGAAAGAAAGAAGCCGATGCTCTGGCGAAGATTGCCACGATTGAGCAGAGTTTAAAGAGTTTGCAATAAAGAAAAGACCCGAAATTATTTGGGTCTTTTTTTTATGCTTGAGTGTTGTCTGATTGATTTATTATTTCTGTGATTTGTTTGAGCTTTGCTAGTGGCATTGTTTTGAGTTGTTGTTGCCAATTGTTTTGTTCTTGATTCGGTATTAGTTTGTTTAGTGGATGGGTTTCGGGTATTGGGTTTGTATTGTTTGGTATGAATGCGAGTAGGTCATTTGGTTGGCAATATAGGGCTTTGCAGATTAGTTCGAGGTTGTCTAATCGCATGACGTGGGTGTTGCTGTTTAGGATTTTGTGGGCGGTGTGTGGTGCGATGCCTATTTTTACTAGAAATGAATAGGGTTTTTCTATTTGGCGGGCGGCAAAAACGGGTTTTAGGTTGAAGTATAGCATGGTACTTGTATTTTGTTGGATAAAGTTTATTGTAAAAATACTGGTAATTATTGTAAAATACAAAAAAATGTTGGCAGAAGTTAAAAATTAATAATTAATAATTATTAATTAATAATTAAAAACTAAAAATTGATAATTAAAAATTCAAAATTGATGATTAGAATATAAATTTTTATAAGTAAAAAGTAAATTTCAGTGAGTAGAATGTAAATTGCTGTAAGTATAATGTAAATTGCGCTAAGTAAAAAGTAAATTGTGGTGTGTAGAATATA